>NZ_QPTY01000033.1:0-36398 GCF_005236045.1 Enterococcus sp. VV15 | reverse complement strand
ATCGTTTCCACTTGCGTGGGAAACAAGGAGCGAAGATTGATGTGGGATTAGCCCTAATGGCGTTAAATTTGAAAAAAATGAGTAGATATATGGGAAGAAAAGACCTGTCTAATAAAAAAACACATTGGATTTTGATGATAAAGATCAAAATCCAACGTGTTTTTTTATTTTTCAGACTAATGTCCCAGACCCGTTTTTTTTTGAAATTTCTCAAACCTAAACGACTTTTGTCTCGACCTTTTTTTTGCGTACACGTTAATTCTAAATGATGAAAAAATAGGACATCTGCTTTCACTGCCACATGATAGACTAACAATTATATTCTATAAGAATGCAGCATTAGCTTTCAGCTTTTGATAATCGTGAAAAGGAGTGGAGAAAGTGAATAACCCAGAAAAAAAGCCTGAAGAGGTTTATGTAGCGCCAACAACTAGAGATCTTAGAAATCATCCTCAAAGTGATAAGATACGGCAGATATTTGTTCGAAGTGAGGAAAATTTCTTTCGTCATTTATCGGATCTCTTTGTAAAAAAACCCAAAGATTACGCTAAAGTTGAAGAAATCATTTTTGATAAGTTCCAGTTGTCTGTTCCTTCGTTATTAAAAATGGTTGAACGAAAAGGAGAAAACATTCTACGTGCTCCATTACTCTTGCCAGAATATGAAGAACAGCGAAAAGAAGCAGTAAAAAAACTATATCTTGCCTGTCAAGATGAAGCGGAAACTGCAATCTTCAATGCCTATCATCGAAATGGATATTGCATCGCTGAAATTGTTTCGCCAAGTTTCAACCGTCTTATTGAAGAAACGAAGAACTTTGAAAGAAGAAGAGACAATATGCGCTTTGCCGCACGTGCGCTTGAAGCTTGTCTTAAAAATCTACGTAGAGATAAGCCTATCAATCTGATCAATTTTTATACAAAACCGGCGAGACAGGGCAATGATAGATGAGTTGTGGTTGTTCTTTAGTTACAGGTGAGCAACAACTTTTCCTTAATAAAAACATATTGATGAACGAAGAAAAATCCACCAAGAGGCGAACAAAAAATGAGTGAAATCAGGCAATGACTTAAATTGCCTGATTTTTTGTTGTGATTGGAATGAGGTGGGGACAGAAGTGTTTAACTCCGAGAAATAAGAAGGAATTACGAAAATTGCTTTTCAAATTTTTGTGAATTTCGGTTTATTTAAGAAGGAGTTGCTTCTGCGCCCACCGTTTATTCGTTTTTAAAGAATGAGACAAAAATGTTTCTTACTTTTTGTCCCACGCTCAAAGGATGACGGGGATAGTAAATATAGAGGTTCAATTCATCTTTATATAATTATATTATGTAAACTAAAATAGTAAAAATAGTTGGTTGCATATTCTTTTCTATGATACACTGATTTTGATTATGATGAATAGGAGAATGAGCGATGCAAGAGTATCAATATCCATTAGACCTTGATTGGACGACCGAAGAAATGGTGATCGTCATGAAAATGTGGGAGGACCTAGAAACTGCAAATGAAAAAGGAATCGCGAACGATCAGTTTCTAAAAACCTATCAAAACTTTAAAACAGTGATCAAATCGATCGGTGAAGAAAAACGACTAGGCAGAGAATTTGAGAAGGCTTCTGGCTATTCCTTATATCGAACTGTTCAGGAAGCAAAAAAGAATACGAAAAAAATCTTGAAGATAAACGGGTGAAGACATGGAAAAACGAATCAGTGTGATCAAAGAGTGGCTTTATGAAGCAGGGGAAAAAATCAAAAATGCTGAAAATAAAAAGTTGACGATTGATCAAAAGACTAGTCGAAATGATCTCGTCACTAACATGGATCGTGAAATCCAAGCTTTCTTGATCGAAAAAATCCACAGATTCAATCCAGAAGCCAAAATCCTTGCAGAAGAAGATGGATACAGTAAGGTAAACGATTTTACAGGACAGCTTTTCGTGATTGATCCAATCGATGGCACACTTAATTTTGTCGTAGAACGTGAGAACTTTTGTATTATGTTAGGAGTCTACGAAGATGGTAAAGGTCAGTTAGGGTTTATTTACGATGTCGTCAAAGAAGAACTTTACTGGGGTGGTAGTGGAATAGGAGTTTATAAAAACGAAGAAGCATTGCCAAAGCCCCCCAACAGTGGATTATCTCAAGGATTATTAGGAGTAAATGGTTATTTGTTTAGTCATAACCGATTCAATGTCCGAACGATTGCAGAAAAAAGTATGGGAGCCCGCCTTTATGGATGTGCTGGTCTAGAATTGATTGCGATGCTAAAAGGTCATCATATTGGCTATATCTCTAATCTAAGCCCTTGGGACTATGCAGCGGGGAATATCTTACTAGAAGAGTTCGGAATGAAGTACAGTGGCATACTAGGTGATAAATTAAAATTTGCAGGACGTGAATATTATCTCGCTGGGACAGAGAAGGCTTATGAAGAAATGCGACGATTGATAAACGATTCACAATCCTCAGAATCATAAAAAAACCGTAAGTTTAAGAGAAAAATGGCGAGAATATTAATTTTCTCGAAAAAATGAAAACATTTTACTATATTTCATGAAAAAAATTTGCTATAATAAACAGTCGAGTAAAATTGCACTGTCATAAAGAACCGAGAAGGAGTTAGTTACATTGAACTATAGAAACGATATCCGTAACGTAGCGATCATCGCTCACGTCGATCACGGAAAAACAACATTGGTTGATGAATTATTGAAACAATCCGATACATTAGACGCACACACACAATTACAAGAACGTGCGATGGATTCAAATGCTTTGGAAAAAGAACGTGGAATCACTATTTTAGCGAAAAATACAGCGGTTGATTATAAAAACTACCGTATCAATATTATGGATACCCCTGGACACGCGGACTTCGGTGGCGAAGTTGAACGTATCATGAAAATGGTGGACGGCGTTGTACTAGTTGTTGATGCTTATGAAGGAACGATGCCACAAACACGCTTCGTATTGAAAAAAGCATTAGAACAACATATTACACCGATCGTCGTTGTGAATAAAATCGACAAACCATCTGCACGCCCAGAGTTTGTTGTTGATGAAGTACTAGAATTATTCATCGAATTGGGTGCTGATGATGATCAATTAGATTTCCCAGTTATTTACGCTTCAGCATTGAATGGAACTTCAAGCTTGTCTGATGATCCTGCTGACCAAGAACCAACGATGGCACCGGTTTTCGATACGATCGTTGAAAAGATCCCTGCTCCAGTAGATAACAGCGACGAACCTTTACAATTCCAGGTATCATTGTTAGATTACAATGACTATGTTGGACGTATCGGGATCGGCCGTGTTTTCAGAGGAACCATCAAAGTAGGGGATCAAGTAGCCTTGATCAAACTTGACGGTTCAGTTAAAAAATTCCGTGTAACGAAATTGTTCGGTTTCTTCGGTCTAAAACGTTTAGAAATCCAAGAAGCAAAAGCTGGAGATTTGATTGCTGTATCAGGTATGGAAGATATTTTCGTCGGTGAAACAGTTACACCTGTAGATAACCAAGAAGCATTACCGATCTTACACATTGATGAACCAACTTTACAAATGACATTCTTAGTAAATAATTCACCATTTGCTGGGCGCGAAGGTAAATTCGTCACTGCACGTAAAATTGAAGAACGCTTGATGGCTGAACTTCAAACAGATGTTTCACTACGTGTTGAACCAACAAACTCTCCAGATGCTTGGACTGTTTCTGGTCGTGGGGAACTACATTTATCGATCTTGATCGAAAATATGCGTCGTGAAGGCTATGAATTACAAGTATCACGTCCAGAAGTTATCGAAAAAATCATTGATGGTGTAAAATGCGAACCATTTGAACGTGTTCAAATCGATACTCCAGAAGAATACATGGGTAGTGTAATCGAATCATTGAGCTTACGCAAAGGCGAAATGCAAGACATGATCCATACTGGAAATGGTCAGATCCGTTTGACATTCCTAACACCAGCACGTGGCTTGATCGGTTATTCTACTGAATTCCTTTCTATGACACGCGGATACGGAATCATGAACCATACCTTCGATCAATATTTACCAATGTTACCAGGACAAATCGGTGGACGCCACCAAGGTGCTCTTGTTTCGATCGATGCAGGGAAAGCAACAACTTATTCCATCATGAGTATTGAAGAACGTGGAACAGTCTTTGTTGAACCAGGTACAGAAGTATACGAAGGAATGATCATTGGCGAAAACAGCCGTGAAAATGACTTGACTGTCAACATTACAAAAGCAAAACAAATGACTAACGTACGTTCTGCTACGAAAGACCAAACATCTGTCATCAAAAAACCAAAACAATTAACATTAGAAGAATCATTAGAATTCTTGAATGATGATGAATATTGTGAAGTAACACCAGAAAGCATTCGTTTAAGAAAACAAATCTTGAACAAAAATGTTCGTGAAAAAGCGTCTAAAAAGAAAAAATAACGCGTGATCAAACATCATAGGAGGAGGGGATAAAATCCCCTCCTTTTTTAGTTTGTCAGTCACAGCGCTGAACGAAACGGATTCTTTAGGTGATGCTATAAAAGTACAACTACAATCGAAACCGATAAATCTAGCTGGGTTTGTACATAGCTGAAAATAGCTGATTCTCTAGTAATGTTGTTCAAATATAAAAAGTTCGTAGCATGGAGTGATCTAGTACATCAGGTTAAGTGTTATCTATCTATAAAAAATATTTTTGATATGCTTAAGATAACAAGTGTGTAATTGATGCTATCACTGTCGACTAAGTAGGATAAAAATCCTTTAGCTATGCTATTTTACAAAGAGGCTGCAAAAATAAAAGTGCGTGATGAAGTGAGCGTTTCAGCTAATATGTTACCTAGCATGGAAAGAAAATAATTTATTCTAAAAAATTTGATTGTGATGATTATGCTCAGCTATTTCTGTGGAGAAGTAGATTTAGAAATAGAGAAAAATACACGAAATAACGGAAAAAGTCTATTAAAAGACTTTTTAAAAACTCAAAATACGCTCTTTTGTGTTTCATAAATACATTTTGTTTCACGGATAAAAGGGTTGTTCTGAGTGACAACGAGAAGTAAAATAGTTCTTGCGTAATCTATTTAAATGAATGAAATATTGCCATCATTTTCTTAAAATATGTATAAAGTAGGGATAAGATGAATGAATTACTAAAAAAATATTTTGGCTATGATGAATTTCGCCCAGGGCAAAGGGAAATCATTCAAAAAGTGATGGAACATGAAGATGTGCTGGGTATCATGCCGACAGGAAGTGGGAAATCGGTGTGCTACCAGTTGCCAGCATTGATGCTAGATGGTTTGACGATCGTCGTTTCACCCTTGATATCCCTCATGAAAGATCAAGTAGATGCGGCTAACCAGTTAGGGATAGCTGCAACATTTATCAATAGTTCGTTGAATGGCTATGAAACAGCAAGGCGTTTCCAAGAACTTGAACAGAGGGAGATCCAGTTGCTCTATGTTGCGCCTGAACGCTTTATCATGCCAGACTTCATTCGTTCGATGCAGCATTGGAATGTCCAACTGCTTGCCATTGATGAAGCACATTGTATTTCCCAATGGGGGCATGATTTTCGGCCTAGTTACCTTCAAATGGCAGAAAAGTTGAATGAGTTAACCCAACGGCCGATCATTGTTGCATTAACAGCAACTGCAACGATAGCTGTAGCCGAAGACATCAAAAGACTTTTAAAGATTCCGGACAAAAACCATATCCAAACCGGATTTGCTCGCGAAAATCTACGGTTGCAAGTAATCAAGGATCAAAAAAAAGAACAATATTTGGTCGAATATCTGCGTATGAATCAGAAACAATCCGGCATCATCTATGCGGCAACACGCAAAGAAGTTGACCGTATCTATCATTTATTAAAAAAATTTGGTTTCAATGTTGGTAGGTACCACGGTGGCATGAGTGAACGGGAACGAACAGAAATGCAAGAAGCTTTTCTGTATGACCGCATAGAGTTATTGGTGGCTACCAATGCTTTTGGAATGGGGATCAATAAAAGCAATATCCGCTTTGTCATCCATTATCAAATACCAGGTTCTTTGGAGGCGTATTATCAAGAAGCAGGTAGAGCGGGAAGAGATGGTCTTCTAAGTGATGCTATCTTGTTATTTGCACCGCAAGATGTCCAGATCCAGAAATTTTTTATCCAGCAATCACAACGGGAAGATTCTCAAAAGCAAAAAGAATATGAAAAATTAAAATCTATGACCGAGTATGTCTACATTGAGGATTGTTTGCAGCAATATATCTTAGCTTATTTTGGAGAAGATGGTGTACCTTGCGAGCGTTGCGGGAACTGTTTAGATGATCGAGAGTTGATCGATGTTACGAAGGAAACACAGATGGTTTTATCCTGTATCAAACGAATGGGCGAAAACTATGGGAAGCAGATGTTGATGAAAGTGTTAGCTGGATCGAAGGAGCAAAAAGTGAAAAACTTCGGATTTGATCGACTTTCTACGTACAGTTTATTAAAGAAATACGCGCAAAAAGATATCTTGCAGTTGATCGAATTCCTTATCTCTGGTGGTTACTTGCTCTCTGTGAGTGGAGAGTACCCCGTTTTGAAGGTCACAGAGTCAGGTATCGCTGTTCTTACTGGAAAAAAACAAGTATTTAAGAAAGAACCAAAGAAAGTAGTTCAACTTTCAGATGAAGCTGCAGACAGTCTGTTTGAAGCATTACGAGAACTGCGAACAGACTTAGCTTCTGAAGCTGGTGTTCCACCATATGTCGTTTTTTCTGATTCGACATTAAAAGAAATGAGCCAACAAAGACCACAAAACCGACTGGCATTTCTGGAAATAAAAGGTGTCGGTCAAAGTAAATTAGATAAATACGGAGAAGCATTCCTAGCAGTTATCAAAGAAGCACAAAGCGAAAAATGAAAAGTGAGTCCATCGTGCAAAAAAAAGGATAAAAAAAGGGAAAATCACCTTACGAAAACCGTGATTTTTCCCCGTTGGATTTTTAAGTATGTTATAATAAATAAACTTAGAATGGGGGTAGGCGTAGATGGATTCTCTGTCAAATGAATTTGCAGTCCAAGTATTGAAAGATGAAGCTGAACGGATCAAACGCTTGATTAAAAACCAAAAAAACAGCTTATGTATCTCGCAATGTAAAGCTTTTGAAGAAGTAGTGGATACGCAAATGTATGGATTCTCACAACAAGTCAGTTTTGCGATACGTGTGGGGATAGTCGAAAAAACAGAAGGTCAGCTATTGCTGAGTGAATTAGAGCGTGAACTGAACCATTTATATAGTGAAGTTTACCAAGAAAATTATGATAAAAAAGAAATTGGCAAGGAGGAGTAAACTTGCCTAAGAAAGTTAAAAAAAGGCATTTATTAGACTATAGCATATTGATCCCATATTTGATTCTATGTGTATTGGGATTGATCATGGTCTATAGTTCGTCATCATATTTATTAATGGAAAACGGTACAAGCCCTTCCGCATCATTTCTTAATCAAAGTATTTTTTGGGTTCTGAGTCTAATTGTAATCGGGCTGCTTTATAAAATGAAAACCGATGTTTTGAAGAATCAGCGGTTGATCATGGCAGCAATCGCTGTGCTGACGATTTTACTTTTGATCGTTTTATTTTTTGGTAAAGAGATCAATGGTGCAAAAGGATGGATTCAGATTGCTGGATTTACGATCCAGCCTGCAGAGTATTTAAAGATCATCGCAATCTGGTATTTGTCTTGGACTCTTTCCAAACGACAATACAGCATCCAA
Organism: Enterococcus sp. VV15; assembly: GCF_005236045.1. Taxonomy (NCBI): domain Bacteria; kingdom Bacillati; phylum Bacillota; class Bacilli; order Lactobacillales; family Enterococcaceae; genus Enterococcus; species Enterococcus sp. VV15. Next base: position 28,618 of record NZ_QPTY01000033.1, on the reverse strand, counting down.
AAAGATTTTATCGGCACGGTCAAACGACCTCTTGCTTTGGTATTGGTATTGACGGCTATCGTTGCAATCTTGCCCGATTTTGGGAACGCAACTGTCATCTTTTTGATTACGTTGGTTTTGCTTTTAGCAAGTGGTATCAACTATGTATATACATTGATCGTTGGATTTGGCGGAGTTGGTTTAAGTGTGTTTACTATCTGGCTAGTCAATATCACTCACGGGAAATTTCTTCCTGAACGATTGCAATATATCTATAATCGTTTTGCTATTTTTCAGAATCCTTTTTCCGATGAACTCAATAGAGGGCACCAAATGGTCAACGGCTATTATGCGATGTTCAACGGCGGTCTATTTGGCCGAGGATTAGGGAATAGTATCCAAAAAAAAGGCTTCTTACAAGAAGCACAAACCGATTTCATCTACGCGATCGTAGTAGAAGAACTAGGTGTTATCATGGGAATCCTGATCCTTGCTCTACTATTCTTTATGATCACTCGGATCATTTTAGTAGGGACGCGTTCAAAAGATCCATTCAATTCATTATTGTGTATCGGGATCGGAGCAATGTTCTTAGTTCAAGTATTCGTAAACCTTGGAGGGATCACTGGTGTTATCCCATTGACAGGTATTACTTTCCCATTTTTGAGTCAGGGCGGTTCTAGTCTCTTGATGCTCTCGATCTGTATTGGTTTTGTATTGAATATCAGTGCAGATGAGAAAAGAAAAAGCTTAGGTTTATACTAAAAAAGATGTAGGAGTGGTTCGATGGAAAAAGTTTTAGTTGCTAACAGAGGAGAGATTGCGGTACGTGTGTTCCGTGCTTGCACAGAATTAGGAATTAAAACTGTTGGTATCTACGCTGAAGAAGATGAGTATTCAGTACACCGGTTCAAAGCAGATGAAGCATATTTGATTGGTCAAGGGAAAAAACCGATCGATGCGTATTTAGATATTGAAGGGATCATCTCGATCGCAAAACAATGCGGAGCAGATGCTATTCATCCAGGATATGGATTACTATCTGAAAATTTAGGTTTTGCACAACGTTGTAAAGAAGAGGGGATCACTTTTGTCGGGCCGGATTTACATCATCTTGATATTTTTGGAGATAAAATCAAAGCAAAAGCAGCAGCGATTGAAGCTGGGATCGCATCGATTCCTGGAACAGATGGCCCGATTGCGAGTGTAGAAGAAGCACTAGATTTTGGCGAACGCTATGGTTATCCAATCATGATCAAAGCAGCTTTAGGTGGTGGCGGACGTGGAATGCGTGTCGCTCATGATGAAAAAAGCGTTCGAGAAGGATATGAACGTGCAAAAAGCGAAGCAAAAGCAGCGTTTGGTAGCGATGAAGTCTATGTAGAAAAATATATAGCGAACCCTAAGCATATCGAAGTCCAAATCCTTGGAGATAAGCATGGCAATGTGATCCATTTATTTGAAAGAGATTGTTCTGTTCAAAGACGCCACCAAAAAGTTGTAGAAGTCGCACCTTGTGTGTCCATGAACGAGGAACAGCGTCAGCGGATCTGTAAAGCTGCTGTCCAATTGATGAAACATGTGGGCTATGTCAATGCTGGGACAGTCGAGTTTTTGGTTGAAGGAGACGACTTTTACTTTATCGAAGTCAATCCTCGAGTGCAAGTAGAGCATACGATCACTGAAATGATCACAGATGTCGATATTGTAACGACACAATTATTGATTGCACAAGGAAAAGATCTGCACAAAGAAATCGGTTTGCCAGAACAATCAGGGATCAAGCTTAATGGTTCGGCGATCCAGTGCCGAATCACGACAGAAGACCCGTTGAATCATTTTCTTCCTGACACAGGGAAAATCGATACTTACCGTTCTCCGGGTGGATTCGGCGTCCGTTTAGATGTCGGAAATGCTTATTCTGGTTATGTCGTTACTCCTTATTTTGACTCTTTATTAGTTAAAGTTTGTACGCATGCAGCTGATTTTGACACTGCGATCCAAAAAATGACACGTTGTCTGAAAGAATTTCGGATTCGTGGAGTAAAAACCAACATTCCATTTATGTTAAACGTTATTTCTCATCCTGTGTTCCAATCCGGTAATGCAAAAACGACGTTTATTGATAATACAAAAGAACTATTTGAATTTCCTCGTTTGAGAGACCGTGGCAATAAAACAATGAAATACATCGGTGAAATCACTGTCAATGGTTTCCCAGGAATCAAAAAAGGGGAAAAACCATTCTATGACAAACCACGTCTACCTAAAAAACTGATCACTCGGGATGAGTATCTCACAGCGAAAAATGTTTTAGATAATGAGGGAGCTGATGGATTAGTCCATTGGATCAAGAACCAAGAAAATCTGCTACTGACTGATACGACCTTTAGAGATGCGCATCAAAGTTTATTGGCAACTAGAGTACGGACAAAAGATTTCAAAGAAGTTGCCCGTTTAACAGGAGAGGGACTTCCAGAACTTTTCTCAAGTGAGATGTGGGGAGGCGCCACTTTTGATGTGGCCTATCGTTTCTTGAATGAAGACCCATGGCAAAGACTAAGAAAAATTCGTTCCTTGATGCCTAACACTTTATTGCAGATGCTGTTCAGAGGATCAAATGCAGTAGGATACTCGAATTATCCAGATAACGTGTTAGTGGAATTTGTGAAAGAAGCGGCGGCACAAGGAATTGATGTCTTTCGGATTTTTGATAGCTTGAACTGGACACCTCAAATGAAAAAAAGTATTCAAGCAGTCCGAGATACAGGGAAAATCGCAGAAGCCGCAATCTGCTATACTGGCGATATCAACGATCCAAGTCGCGCAAAATACAATGTGCAATATTATAAGGATATGGCAAAAGAGCTTGAACAACTAGGGGCGCATATCATAGCAATCAAAGATATGGCTGGATTATTAAAACCTCAGGCAGCCTATCGTTTGATTAGTGAATTGAAAGAAACAACTGATTTACCGATCCATTTGCATACACATGATACTAGCGGAAATGGGATCATTACCTATTCGGCAGCAACCAAAGCTGGGGTGGACATTGTCGACGTAGCCATGAGTGCGATGAGTGGAAATACGAGTCAACCGAGCATGAGCAGTTTATATTATGCGTTAGTCAATGGTCCTCGCTTACCTGAGATCAATATCCAAAATGCACAACAATTGAACCATTACTGGGAAGATGTACGTATGTACTATAAACCATTTGAAAATGGGTTGAACGCCCCTGAAACAGAAGTCTACATGCACGAAATGCCAGGGGGACAATATTCAAATCTCCAACAACAGGCAAAAGCAGTCGGTCTAGGACACAAATGGGATGAAATCAAACAGATGTATCATACAGTCAATTTAATGTTTGGTGACATCGTTAAAGTAACACCGTCATCAAAAGTCGTGGGGGATATGGCGTTATTCATGGTCCAAAATGATTTGACAAAAGACGATATCTATGAAAAAGGAGACACGTTGAGTTTCCCAGAATCAGTTGTCACTTTCTTCCAAGGTGAGCTGGGGCAACCAGTTGGCGGATTCCCTGAAAAATTACAAAAGATCATTTTGAAAGGAAGACCTGCAATCGATGTCCGTCCTGGTGCTTTAGCTGAACCAGTCGACTTTGAACAAGTCAAAAATGAGTTAGCTGAAAAAATCGGTTATGAACCTAAAAATGAAGAAGTTTTGAGCTATTTGATGTATCCTCAAGTCTTTTTAGATTACCAAAAAGCCTACAATCAATTTGGCGATGTGACTTTATTAGATACACCAACGTTCTTCCAAGGGATTCGCTTGGGTGAAACAGTGAATGTCCAAATCGAAAGAGGAAAAATCTTGATCATTCGGTTGGATGAGATCGGTGAACCAGATATTGAAGGAAATCGCGTGTTGTTCTTCAATCTGAATGGCCAACGCCGCGAAATATTGATCAAGGATACTTCGATCATCAGTTCAGTTCAAACACGTTTGAAAGCTGAACCAACGAATCGCGAACAAATCGGGGCAACGATGTCAGGTTCTGTGTTAGAAGTGTTAGTGAAAAAAGGCGATAAAGTAAAAAAAGGTGACACTTTGATGATCACAGAAGCGATGAAGATGGAAACGGCGATCGAAGCGCGTTTTGACGGAGAAATTGCCCATATCTATGTGGCAAATGGTGATTCGATTGCGTCAGGTGACCTCTTGATCGAAGTGACTGAAAAATAAGGGTGGTGGGTTAGCATGAAACGGCTAGGATTATTTATCTTGATATTGCTATCAGTGATCGTCGCATTCTACATGCAGCCGGTATTGTTCCCACCCGTGCTAGAGGCAAAAAAAAGCCAAGAACAACAGATACAAAACCAGATGACGACGTGGAAATACCAGGAGCTTAAAGCAACTGGTTTTTCCACCTATATCGGAAAGCCAATCGAAGAGTTAGAACAGCGTTTTGGAAAACCATATGATTGCTTAACTTCTGGATTTGGCTTTGAAACTAGATATTATCAGGATACCCAAGGACAATGGTCTTTCGAAGCAAATATCCAAGATGATAAAGTAGAAGCCGTCAAAGTATTAAAAGCAGATCATGAAACGATCGCACCTTTTACGCTTGGTATGACGATGCAAGATTTAACGGATATCACGACCATTTATACAAATTTCACATTCGAGTATCAAGATACAGAAGTTGGTATTGAGCTGATGGAAGAGGATATGAATTATCGACCACTGCTCGCTTTTGATAATCAAACTTTTGGTATTTTGTTTTTTGATCAAAGCACAGGTGATTTGTTCTCAGTAGTATATTTGAGTAAAGATAGTTTACTGAAATTGTTGCCTTATCAAGTGTTTGGTGAAGGGTTACCTCATTATCAATTAGTAGATGATGTAGATTGGGAAGAAATCAATCAAGCCAAGGAAAATAAAAGTTTTATTTTGTTGAATTCTTTGAGAAAACAAGATGATTTACCACTTTATCGAAGAAACATCAATTTTTCCGATAAAACGAATTTATTACTACATGATTATTTGAAAAAACCAGAAGAATTTCTTTCAGAAGATCGGTTAACAGAATGGAAGCAAACATTGGGTAGTGCAAAAACGGCTACAAAGTTTACCTTAGCCAAAGACGAACTGGATAAGTTAACAGGAAAAGGCAAATTACAGCATGTCAATGGCGTATTTACTCACCCTGTCATCGATCCCACGTTCACTTTTTTATTTTTGTATAGCGATCCGTACTACCATGATCGTTTCTTGCTTGATTCCCCTGATCAGTTAGGAATTGCTTTTTCTAAAGAAAATATGATAGTCTTGATGCAAGAAGAAGTTGAGGAGAGTAGCGATAGCAGTGATAATCAATGAAGAATTATTTGTTTTAGAAGATCAATGTAAACGTTTGGTGAATTGTATCATTGAAAGTCATACAATGAGCGAATACATGAAAACAAAAAAACAGATGGAGCAATCGGAAGAAGTTGCGAAGTTAAAAGCTGATTTTTTCAAAAAAAAAAAGAAGACTATGAAAAGATTGCGCCCTACAAAGAGTATGCGCCAGGGTACAAAGAAACGTATTTGGCTGTTAGAAAAGCCAAAAGACAACTTGATTTAAATGACTCAGTCGCCGCCTTTCGGATACAAGAAACCCAACTTCAAAATATACTTGATGAAATCAGTCAGGAGCTTGCACAAGCTGTTTCTTCGGAGATCAAGATCGATGCAGGCAATCCTTTCTTTGAAAAAGGAAGACATGCTGGATGTGGAGGAAACTGTCATGGAAACAAAAAACAATCAATTTGAAATAACGAAGCGACGTGGACTGATTGTCTGGGTCTATAGCCTGAAACAACTAAAGAATCTCAAGAAGTTTGGCTTGCTTCATTATGTTTCAAGAAAAATGAAATACGTGGTCATCTATTTGAACGAAGAAACATTCGATCAAACAGAAGAACGAATAAAAAAATTACATTTCGTACGCAATGTAGAGCGCTCATATCGCCCAGATATTGAAATGAATTTTGCAGAAAAAATCGGATCAAAAGCACAAGTGAAAGATGATGGCTTCGAAGTAGAAGAAGCCAATACTAAAATTCGCTTGGCAGACCATGTTTTTTAACTTTTTTACAAGTTTAGACGAGGTCGAGACAAAAGTCGTTTAGGTTTGAAAAATTGGAAAAAAACGAGTGTGGGACAAAAGTAAGAAACACTTTTGTCTCATTCTTTAAAAACGAATAAACGGTGGGAGCAGAAGCAACTCCTTCTTAAATAAGCCGAAATTCACAAAAATTTGAAAAATAATTTTCGTGAATTTCGGCTTATTTCTCGGAGTTAAACACTTCTGTCCCAGCCTCTTTTTTTGAAAATTTCGGTAACCCTGACTTTTGGACGCCGGTTATTCGAGAATCTGTAGCAAAACCGATTTTTAGATTTGTCCCACATTCGTCTTTTTGTCTTTGCGGAAATCAGTAAAGAGAGCGTGAACATACGTATAGATCTTTTTTTAGGGAAAGAACACGAAGCTTGTGCCGTAACAAATCTAAAAAGCGTTATTGTAAGTTTTGCGAAACTAGAAAACTCCTTTTGACTAAATGAATAGTTGTAACCATTCATTGATCAAAAGAAGTGTCTATCTTATCTCTATCATTTTTTGAGAAAGTATTGAGAATCTGCAGCTCTAAAAATATAGGTAAGAAATTATATAGGCTATAAAAAATGCGTAGAGGCCACAAATAAGATTTAAAATACCTAGTAGTCTGGCTGATCTAACCACTTTATTCATTGTTTCAAGAGGACGCAAAACAACCATCAGTGGGTTATCGGGATGTGTTTCCAAATAGTCCATCCAGAAAGCTTGCTCTTTATCAGGATTTGGCGTTGATAAAGAGATGATTGAAATGTAAACAAAGAGTAAGCCTAAACAGATATACTCACCAATTAAATTCTCGGAAATGACTAATCCTATGGCTACTCCAAGCGTAATGAGAATCAGAAATGCTAAGAAAACTGCGAGTTTCAAATTAGAGTAACCGTTGAAATAAATTTTAGAATAGGCTGTAATACATTCTTTTCTGTATTTCAAATCCTTATCAGATAAATCAGGATATTTCTCTTTCAATACAGCTTTTTCTTTATCTGATCTAGTTTTAATTCTTCTTCCTCGAAGAATCACAAGAACAAAATTTAGAAATAAAAGTACACAAAAAATGATTAAGTGGATGTCTGGGTTTAGATAACTGTCAATTTCCATAGGGATACCTCGCTTGATGTTTAGATTTTTCTTTAAAATAATCTTGTCTCGTAAATTTTAAGACTTATGTTTTAAATTTCTTATGTCGGTATTGTATCAATCATAGCGGTATATTCAGAATTATGAGATGTAGATTTGAGCGCCAAAGATGACCGTAGAAGTTCTCTTTTTGATTGATGTAATATTGTCAGAGACTTTCGCTCTTTTCATTTTGAAGGTATTTTCTAAATCGATGAAGTCTAGAGCGAGAGTCGAAAGTGATGAGAAACTGCTGTTTGACTCTTACGTAGTTTCTTCCACTTTCTGAAACATTAAATGATTACTGGAAGCCTTCATTTTAATTTTAGTACCAGTTTTAATTTTAGCCATAGATTTTGTCTCATTGGACTTATCGACGCATCTACTTAATACCAGAAAACCAATTAGCCAATAGTTATGATGTAATTCTTTATTTGCTGGGAGTAAATCAGCTCACCACCCTTGACAGAATGGTAACTAGTTCTAAGACTTAAATATAGTTTAGTTATTTTAATGGAAAAGTCAAGACAATATAATGACAAGAAACTGAAATTGTCTGTATATTGTAAAAAATGTATCGCAGTTTCATAGACAGAAGAAATGATTCTAGCCAATGGCTTTTTGCTTTAGAACCACCCATTTGGAAATTTTGATCTTATCGTTGATTGAAACTATACTAGTTTTTGGAAAAGGGTGAGAGAATACTGGGTGATGAATCAACTGCTAATCATCGTGTAATACGTTCGTTCAAATTGTACATTTTACGGTAACGTTTGATGAAAGAGGAAAGATAATATGAAACCTTGTTCTACGAAGAATCACATATTCGTAATTGCCCTAGGCATGAGTAACATACTTGTTGTTTCCACTAATTTAATGGGAATCCAAGTTTTTTTTTCGCTTTTTTTGGTATACTAGTAGCAGTACGATTTTTAAGAGGAGTGAGTAAATGCGAGTCATTTCAGGAGAGTATGGAGGACGGCGCTTGAAGAGCCTGCCTGGGCCTAATACACGTCCGACAACAGATAAAGTAAAAGAATCAATATTCAATATGATTGGCCCTTATTTCGATGGAGAAGAAGTATTAGACTTGTTTTCCGGAAGTGGTGGTTTAGCCATCGAAGCAGTATCTCGAGGTTGCTCGCATGCGGTTTGTGTAGATAAAAACTACCAAGCTTTGAAAATCATCAAAGAAAATATTGCAATAACAAAAGAGCCAGAAAAATTTACCACGCTAAAACTTGATGCAGACAAAGCAATCGAAAAATTAGCGCAACTTGGGGAAAAGTTTGACTATCTTTTTCTTGATCCACCTTATGCTAAACAACAGATTATCGAACAAATCGAAAAAATGTCGGCACTTGATCTTTTCAAAGAGGAAGCTGTCATTGTCTGTGAAACAGACAAAGCAGTGGAATTGCCAGAAAAAATCACTTGTTTCGAGCAAATCAGAAAACAAACTTACGGAATCACTTCTGTGACAATATACCGAAAAGAGGACGATAGATGAAAAGAGCGCTATTTCCAGGAAGCTTTGATCCATTGACAAATGGACATTTGAATACGATTGAACGAGCAGCGAAACTATTTGATGAAGTAGTGATTGGCGTGTTTGTGAATACCTCAAAGAAAAGCCTATTTCCTGCTGAGGAACGAGTGGCATTGATCAAACAGTCAGTCCTACATATTCCGAATGTCGAAGTCGTTCATCAGGAAAGTCAATTGACGGTAGAGACAGCTAAAGAATTGGGTGCAACTGTGTTGATCCGAGGAGTTCGCAATATCAAAGATTTTGAATACGAAAGAGATATCGCACAGATGAATCATCATTTGTCTAACGAGCTTGAAACAGTCCTTTTATTAGCTGAACCAAAATATAGTCATATCAGTTCTAGTTTATTGAAAGAGGTTCTTTATTTTGGCGGAGATGTAACAGAATATCTACCAGATGCAATCAACGAAGCATTAGCTAGAAAGCGTGAATCTAATGAACTTTAAAAAGTGGTTAAAAACGATTCTCGTTATTTTTCTGGGAATCTTTATCGTTGGCTTCGTAGTCGTTCCCTTGCCTTACTATGTAGAGTCACCAGGAGCAACGATCAACTTAAAGGAACTGATTACAGTGAATGATCAACAGGATAAAGCATCTGGTTCATTCTCTTTGACTTCTGTCGGCATTCGCAAAGCAACAGGTTTTCTTGCAGTAAAAGCAAAATTATCTAAATTTGAAGACTTGATCAGTGAAGAAGAGTTGACTGGTGGTGCGACGAATGAAGAATACAATCAGATGCAGCGTTATTACATGGAATCCTCTCAAAATGCAGCAATCGAGCAAGCATTGAAGTTAGCAAAGCTCCCTTATGAGATGGAGTTTAAAGGTGTCTATGTCATGAGTGTAGAGAAAAACTCTAATTTCTACGGTAAATTATCTGTAGGAGATACAGTGACAAAAATTGATGGACAAAGCTTTAAGAGTGCAGAAGCATTTATGGAGTATGTGAAGAGTCAAAAAGTAGGGGACACTGTCAGCATCACCTATCTGCATAATGGGACAGAAAAGGAAACTTCAGGGAAACTGATCAAACTTCCAACTGATAAAAAAGCAGGTATCGGAATCACTTTGACGGATCATACAGCCATCAAATCGGATACACAAGTAACGATTGATTCAGGATCGATTGGCGGACCTTCTGCCGGTTTGATGTTTACACTTGAGATTTATGAACAATTGACAGGAAAGAATCTTCGTCAAGGCAAAGAAATCGCTGGGACCGGCACGATCAATAGTGCAGGGGAAGTTGGTCGGATCGGTGGAATCGACAAAAAAGTTGCTAGTGCAGATCAAGCAGGTATCGAAGTATTCTTTGCACCAGATGATGAGATTTCTAAGGAAATGAAAAAAGAATATCCAGAGTTACAATCAAATTATGAGGAAGCTAAAAAAGCAGCGAAAGAACTCAATTCATCAATGAAAATCGTTCCTGTAAAAACAGTACAAGATGCGTTGGACTATTTAGAAAACATGAAATAGTCTTCCTTTATTCATAGAGTGAGTGGGACAAAAGTAAGAAACACTTTTGTCCCACTCTTTTTTTTGAAATTTCCGAAAAAACTGACTTTGGGACGCCGTATATTCGAGAGTCTGTAGCAAAACTGTAGAGTTGTCTCATATTCTTTTTTTATGAAAGAATGATCGTTTGAATGATAAATCCAACTTTTTTACGTATTTGATTGTGAAGAGCAAAGTAGCACTTATCACTAAGAAGCATTCGCTATATTCAGTGAAAGGAGTTGAATGAATGAAAAAAATCTACCAACATATCATTGATTCGCCTAAGCTTATTATCAGTGTTTTATTGAGCGTAGCTCTTTTATTTCTTGGAGTGGGGCTATTAGCGGGGAGGATCATTAGTCAAAAGGACGATGGACATGTGCCATTGAACCTTTCCGTAAATAGTTCTAATAGTTCTATAGTTACAGAAGAAAATATGCGGGAGGAGAAGAAAACTTACAAAGAAACAAGTAAAGAAACTATTCCGGTGATCAATTATGTAGATGTAAAAGGGGCGGTGAACAGGCCGGGCATCTATTCCTTTTCTTTGGAAGAAAGAGTCCATGATGTAATAGAAAAAGCTGGAGGATTAACGGATACAGCTGATGGGAATCAAATCAATCTAGCAGCAAAGTTGACAGACCAACAATTGATTTATGTACCCGTAATTGGAGAAGAGATACCTGAAGTAGCTAAGGGCAAACAGTCTCATCCAGTAGAAGAGACTGAAAAAAACGGTCAGGAAGAAAAGATAAATCTTAATACAGCAGACTTGGCACAATTACAGCAGATACCTGGGATCGGCAGCGTAAAAGCGCAAGAGATCATTCGCTATAGGGAAGAAAAAGGTTCATTTCAAAAACTAGAAGAATTGCAAGAAATAACAGGAATAGGTGCAAAGACAGTCGAACAGCTTATAAATTGGGTCACAGTCACTGGTGAATGAACTATTCAAACACGTACGGTTCACAGTTTTACATACTTTTATTTCATTAGAATGGATCGTATGATCTGCAGTTGTCTAAGTATATATTTAGCAGCACATATACCAAAAATCGAGGGAATGTGGTAAAGTTTCAGTAGATGATTTACCTATAGTGATTAATAGATTCCCATGACTCTAAAAAATGTTCAACAAACTAAAAATAGTTTCGCAACTAACGTATGTTTTAAGTGAAGACTAGGTCTCATCCAGTGAGTAAGTACGGCTGAATAATTTTAACAGGTGGGAACGCAATCAGTAAGCTATACGAATCAAAGAATCACTATTTATTAAAAATGTAAATAACTTTCACTTTGAAAATGCGAGGTGCTAATGGATGATGGAAAATAATGAGAGACTAGACCATACAAATAATGAATTAGGAAAACAAACAAATGAGCGTATCCCATGGGATCAGTATTTTATGGCTCAAGCAGTGTTGTTATCTTTGAGAAGTACGTGTACTAGATTAGAAGTAGGTGCGACATTGGTTAGAGAAAAGCGGATCATCGCAGGTGGCTACAACGGAGCTGTCAGTGGCGATGTCCATTGCATCGACGAAGGGTGTTATGTAGTAGATGGTCATTGTTTGCGTACCATCCACGCAGAGATGAACGCATTGTTGCAATGTGCTAAGTTAGGTATCCCGACAGAAGGCTCGGAAATCTATGTGACACATTTTCCTTGCTTGGCTTGTACGAAAGCATTGTTACAAGCGGGGATCAAAAAAATAAATTATCTTCATGACTATCGAAATGATCCTTACGCACAAGATCTGATCAAGCAACTAGGTGTATCCGTTCACCAAGTGTCTTTAGATTCAACTCATTTTTCAAAATTACAAAAAGAATTATCAGGGGAACATGTTTAGCGAATATTGCGATCGATTGCAAAATCGGTTGATTTTTCCAGCGATTTCTTCGATTTTTATCTGTTTACTTTATTACGTAGACCAAGGGTATTATCGAATGATTTTCGTTGGCTTTTTTTGTTTTTTTCTGATGAAAGAAGGAAAGTGGGTCGCATCCATCTGTATGTTATGCAGTATATTGGTATTGGTTTCTTGTTGGATCAGAGAAACAGAAGCGAGTGATCTTCGAAAGAAAATAGAAATTGTTGAAGTTATTTCAGACTCCATCAAAATAAATGGTGATAAAGTGACCTTTTTTGGAAAGACAGCAAAGCAACAAAAAATCCAATTAGACTATCAGCTAGACACGCAGCAAGAACGGCATTCATTTATCCAAATGACAAAACAAACCGTTCAACTAAAAGTAACTGGTGAATATCAAGCACTTGAGAGGAAGAGCAACGAATTTGCTTTTGATCAGACAGTATATTTTAAAAGTCATCGAATAAGTGGGCATTTTAAAGTGGCAGCGATCCAAAATGTCAGACAAAAGGCAACCTGGAAAGACTTTCTAATACGAAAAAGGAGAGAATTTACTCGTGATATCGAGGAAAGATTCCAGCCAAAAACAAGTGTTTATATGAATGCACTTTTATTTGGTTATAAAGATCACCGTTTTATAGAATCGGAACCTCTTTTTAGAGAAACAGGTCTGTTACATCTTTTTAGCCTATCAGGAATGCATATCCAATATTTTTTTGGGTGTATGTATTATCTTTTTCGTAGGGTTGGGGTTAGACTATCGGTCAGCTTTCTTCCGCTAGCGGTGTTAACTATGGGATATGCTATTTTAGCAGGAGGCTCGATTTCTGTTTTAAGAGCAAGCAGTCTTTTTCTAATAAAACTAGTCTTGAAGCTTTTGAATATCCAACTGTCTTCATTAGATTGTTTTTCACTTACACTTTGGATCATCTTAATGATTGAACCACTTGCACTTTTTCAAGTAGGTGGGCAACTCAGTGTGCTGATCAGTTTTTTCTTTGTTCAATTATCCAGTAATACACAAAAATACCAAGGAATCAGGAGGCTGTTGCTATTTACTTTAGCAGTCTTTCCGTTAACTGCTTGGCATTTCTACGAGTGGCCTATTCTAGGGAGTGTCTTCACGGTTCTTTTTTCTCCTTTATTTATTTCTTTTTTTCTTCCTTCTTTTGTCTTGCTTTTTCTCTTTGGTCATTCTTTTCCGAGTGAGTGTCTTGATTGGCTTGAAATTGGCATCCAGTTGTTCGAACATTTGCTTGGATCATTGGATTTTTCCAATGTGATCACTGGACGTCCACCGTTACTATTCATTTTTTTCGCTATTGTCTATATTTTATGGCTGAATGAAAAGAAGTCAGAGAAGCTATTCCCTTTGTTTGCAAAGGCATTGATTGTACCAACTCTTCTATTAGGAATGTGTTATTTTCGATTAGAGTCTAGTATCTCCTTTATTGATGTTGGGCAAGGTGATGGGATGGTGCTGACTGCGCCACATCATCAAGAAACAATAGTGATTGACACTGGAGGCATGTTTACATTTGAGAAAGCGGATTGGCAGAAGCGTACTGTGAGGCCGTCTGCAGAATACAATTTGGTTCCATTCTTAAAAGGAAAGGGTATCAGTCGGATTGATAAATTGGTTTTAACCCATGATGATATCGATCATATAGGTGAACTGGGAACACTTATTAAGCATTTTAAGATCAGTAAGGTGTACATCGGTTGGGGAGCAGGAAGGACTGAGCCTCTTAAAACTCACCTCACAGATTTAGAAAAGGCTGGAACGATGATCGCTGAAGTCAAACAAGGGGACTATATAGAAGGGTACTTCAACTTGTTCGTAGTATCGCCTGATAAGAAGGGGGATGGGATGAATGCAGATTCCATTGCATTATCTATGCTACATAAAACGCACTCTTTTCTTTTTCTGGGAGATTTAGATAAACAGTCAGAAGAGCGTATAGGGGACAGGTATCCTGAATTAAGAGCGGATGTGGTGAAGTTAGGCCATCATGGGAGCCAGACGTCTAGCAGTAGTAACTTTATCGAACAGTTGAATCCAACCTATGGGATCATTTCTTGTGGTCAAAACAATCGATATAGGCACCCACATGCTGAAGTGTTGCAGGAGATGGATCGTTTACAGATAACGATTTTAAGAACAGATACACAAGGGAGTATTTCCTTTACCTGGCATCCATTTTGGGCACCTAAAGGCAGGGTAGGAACAATGCTGGACTAGCATTTCATTCGCGCACATGGTAGGATAAATTGGAAAGTGGTGAGTGAGATGAGTATCCAAGCAGATTTACAAAAAATCCGAAAAGAAAAGCTTGCTCCTTGTTATCTTGTCTTAGGTACGGAAAAATTTTTACAAGATCAAGTGAGAACTGAAATCCTAAAAAAAATAAAAATTGATGGAGAAGATGATCTGAATTTTTTAAGTTTCGATATGGAAAATTCAAGTATTGATGAGGTCATCGCTGAAGCTGAAACCTTGCCTTTTTTTGGGGATCAACGGTTGGTTTTTGTTGAAAATCCCTATTTTTTAACTGGAGAAAAAGGAACGAATAGCATCGATCAAAATACGGACCTATTAGTGAATTATCTGAAAGAGCCATTAGAAACAACTGTATTAGTCATCTTTGCCCCTTATGAAAAGTTAGATGAACGTAAAAAAGTGACGAAACAGCTAAAGAAAACAGCAATCACAATTGATGTAAAACAATTAGATGAAAAAGCAGTGCGACAGTATTTATTGAATACTTTAGAGAATTCGGAAATCAAGATGGATCGACAAGCCATCGATTTATTTTTGCGGCTAACAGACCTTGATCTGTCGAAGATGATGCGAGAATTACAAAAAATCTTACTTTATGGGCAAGAACAAGAAGTGATCACTGTTAAAGAAATCGAACAATTGGTGCCAAAAACATTAGAACACAATTTGTTCGACATGACGCAATATATCTTATCCGGCCGTACGGAACAGGCATTGCGGCTTTTTCAGGACTTAGTGACTCAGGGTGAGGAAACAATCAAAATCAATGCGATTCTTCTTTCCCAGATACGTTTGTTCTTACAAACAAAATTCTTGGTAAAGATAGGTTATCAACAAGCGAACATCGCTGAAACATTGAAGATCCATCCTTATCGAGTAAAATTGGCGATGCAAGAGGTACGGAAATTTGATGAACAAACCCTGAGAAGGTTATTTGATGAATTGGTGGAAATGGATTATGAAATCAAAAGTGGAAAGATCGAAAAAGAATTAAGCTTTCAACTTTTTGTATTACGGACAGGGGAATTATTGAAACGATAAAAGAAAATAGGCGGGCTTTGGTTTTTATGAAGGAAATCGAGTCAATCGAAGAGGTAGAGACAAAAGTTAGATTTGAGAAATTGGAGAGAAAAGAGGCTGGGACAGAAGTGTTTCTTACTTTTGTCCCACTTGCTTATTTTGATAAAATAAAAAAACCGGCCGCAGCCGATTTCCTTATTTAGCGATTTTTTTGCTTAAACGAGATTTGTCGCGGTTAGCTTTGTTTTTATGGATTAGACCTTTTGATTCAGCCATATCAACAGCTTTAACAGCTTCTTTATATAACGCATCTACGTTGTCAGCACCTGAAGCTACAGCATCTTCAAATTTTTTGATTGCAGTACGCATAGCGCTTGTTTGAGATGAATTTTTTACATTCGCGTTTTCGCTTGTACGAACACGTTTGATTGCAGATTCAATGTTTGGCATTAGTTTCACCTCCGATAAAATAAGTTCTTACGCGTGTTACCGCATAATTCAACATTCATTATTATACCTAAATCATGCTATCTTTGCAATATCAACATGACAAGTTTTTTTCCTTAACACTAAAAGAAAGAAAGATTTAATAAATTGGTACCTGCTACGAAAGAGTCGCACAACCAAAAAACGCTATTGTGGGAGACAATAGCGTTCAACCAAACGAGATAAGATTATCTTTTTAAACAAAATTTGAATGGGACTGTTTGGTACCAAAACATTATATAACAAGGATAATCGTTTGCAAAGCTTTTTTTGAAAAGGGATACGAACCTTGTTGATAAAGGAATTATAACGATACCATACTAAAGTTATTTTATAACCTGTAACCGTTGGCATTACTGGTATTATTCTGGAGTGCCGATAATTTTAATATATTCATCGATATTTTTGATCATCATTTTTTTGATGACTAATTGATTCCGACGATTCCATTTTCCGCTAACTTCTAAAACATATTTGTTTAATGGCAAGCGTAAAATATATTTCGCAAGATAACGATCCTTCAAAAGACCATTGATCACTCGATCTTCAAGCTGAAGATTCAACCCAGTCAACATCATTGGTTGCTCTTGTAAAACATACGTATCAATTAAAAGACCTTCAAAAGTTTCCATGAGCGTCTTCCTTTCTATAGCTGAAACATAGGAACAAACTTTTACATAATAAGAGATAAAGTTGTTCTGCAGTCTAGTATAACAAAAAAAAGAAGAAGGAGGCAAAAAGAAACAATAATTTCTTCTGTAGCGCCTCTCGCATCTAGCAAAAAGTATAAAAAAACTACCAGACAGAATTTTTGTCATGTCTAGTAGTTTTTTGCAATTTGTCTGTTTGATAGAAAGAATAAAAATAGCATACACGTCATAACTGCCCAACAGTTGACAGGCTAAAAATAGGTATTAAATACATTTTGGATCAAATCGGGGAATAGGAGATAAGCTAATCCTAAAATCAATAAAATAGCTAATAAAAACCAGCCAATCGTACCGAAAAAATATCTTAATTTTTCTAACATGTAATCACCTCAGGATAATTATAGCACGAACGGCTCGAATCACTCAGCCAAAACACTTTAAAAATAGCTATTTCCCAAATGCAAACAATTGCAGGATACAGTAGGCAATTCCAGAAGCAATTACTGGACCTGCGGCAATCCCTTTTAAGAAAACAACACCTAAGATCGTACCGAAAACTAAGGCTACAGTAATCTGCGGATCAGAAGCAATCAGTCCAACTCCTTTTGATGAAAGGACTGCTACCAAACCGCCACAAAAGATGGCAACCCAGCCTATCGGTGATTTAAATGCATCTAACAAATCTTTTAAACTGATCTCCCCAGTAGCGATAGGAACTAAAATTGCAGCCGTAATGATCGTAACGCCAATATTGATCCCTTTCCCTTGGAGCCAAGTCAAGATTAACTTTGATGAGGGAAGTAACTTGAGTAACAAAACAAACCCTGTGGCGATGATCAAACTTTGGTTTTTAGCTAATAATGCGACGAGCATGATCAGTCCTAAAAAAAGCCAACTTTCCATAAATAAAGAACCTCACTTTCCTTCAATACATCATATCATTTTTTTATATCAGACAAAAGGGAAGGAGGTGATAATAGGATGATCAAGTTAGGTGAACCTTATATAAAGGACAATTTGCACAACGAGTGGTAGCTTCTTTCGACTCCTTTAACGGTTTTAATAAGCGTAGTCCATTCAGTATGACCAAGATCGTACTACCTTCATGCCCAATCACGCCAAAGGGTAGCGTCAGGAATTGGAAAAAATTAGATAAAATCAACAAGCAGATCACCGCAATAGAGAAAATGATGTTTTGTTTGATGATCTTTTTCATTTTTAAGGACAACTGGTGTGCATAGACTAACTTATCTAAGGCGTTATGGACCAACACGATATCCGCAATCTCCATCGCTGCATCTGTTCCTTGGCCCATGGCGATCCCTAAAGATGCAGTAGCAAGTGCAGGCGCATCATTCACTCCATCTCCCACCATCGCATTTGTCTGGTATTTTTCTTTTTCAGTTTGGATATAGACAGTTTTTTCAGTGGGTGTAGAATTCGCATAGAAAGAGTCGATTCCGACTTGAGAGGCAATTGCCTTTGCAGTACCTTCATTGTCACCAGTTATCATGCTAGTATGGATCTTTTGTGAACGGAAGTAGGCGATTGCTTCACCCGCATTTTCTTTTGGTACGTCTAGTAAACCGAGTACCGCCATCAATTGATCGTTTTTAGTCAGAGCAATCACTGTTTTTCCTTGTTCCTCTAACTGTTGGATCGTTTTGATTTTGTCTACATCTTCGGAAGAAAGAGCTGATTTATTTAATTTGCCAACAGCCCAATGTTCGTTTTGATAGATGGTTTGGAGACCCAAACCTGTGATTTCTTCAATGGACAGTTGCTGTATATCTTGTGGCAGTTCCAAATCGAAATGAGTAACGATTGCTTGGGCCAATGGGTGAGTGGTCTTTTTCTCCATTGAAACAAGGAGTTGTTGAGAAAGGTCTTTTTCTGCAAAAAAGTAACTATCTGTGACAACTGGTTTGCCTTTAGTCAACGTACCAGTTTTATCAAAAGCGATTGCTTTTAACTCAGCTAACTGTTCTAAATAGATGCCACCTTTTATCAATACGCCTTTTTTAGCCGAGTTAGACAGAGCGGCTAAGGTAGCTGGTGTGGCTGATGCTACAAGGGCGCAAGGGGAGGCAACGACTAATAACACCATCCCACGATAAAAGCTTTCTTGAAAACTCCAACCGAAAATAAAATAAGAAATGGCGATCATCAAAGGGACAATCAACAAGACTAGTTTGACATACGTATTTTCGATACGTGAAATAAAGGAGGCGGTTTTAGTTGGTGTATTTTGTGCTGCTTCGACTAGTTTGATGATTTTAGCAAAAACGGTATCGTCACTTTTCTTTGTGACAGAGATAGTTAGAGGATTGCCTTGATTTAATGTACCCGCTAAAACTTCATCTTGAAAAACTTTTTCTACTGGAATCGATTCACCGCTGATCGTTGCTTCATCGATTATTGCTTGTGGGCTTTCTAATACGCCGTCGATAGGGATCGTAGCGCCTTTTGCAACAAATACGCGATCACCAATAGACAAGTTTTCGATTCCCGTTTCTTGGATCTCACCAGAATCGGTCAAACGTTGTGCGATCCGCGGCTGGATATTCATCAAAGCAGTGATCTCTTTTTGACTCTTACTTGTAGTATATTCTTCTAATGCACCACTGAGACAGAAGATGAAAGTCAGCATGGCTCCTTCAAAAAAATTACCGATCAAGCAAGCACCAATGGCAGCAAGGGCCATCAATAGATCCACATTCAACGTTCGGTCATTCCATAGCTCTAAGAGACCTTCTCGCGTTTGCTTGAACCCACCGACAATAATGGCACTTAGGTAAAGATATGGTGCCAGACTAGCAATAAAGTGATCGAAAAGCCAACCTGTAACCATTAGTAAAAGACAAGCGATTGCTAACATAAATGGATTGTATTTTATCTTGTTCATTGTTCTCCCTCCTTTGCAAAATCAATATAACATATAATGAATCTAATTGATAATAAAATTAGCTAATTGAGAACGATAATGGCTATCAATTAGCTATGTTCCGTTAATTTATCGAATTCAAATTATAATTATTGTAATATGAGAGCAAAAATAAACCGGCTTATCTCGTAAATAGTGAAAACTATTTTCTGATAAGCCGATTTAAAAAATATAGTTGAATAGGTAATACTTGATTCTAAAAGCAAAGAAATATCTGCTTATTCATGAGAGGCTACTACATGGCAATGAACCAGTATCCAATCAAAATAACACCTAAAATGATTCGGTACCAACCAAAAGCAGTAAAGTCATTTTTCTTCAAGTAATTCAATAAGAATTTGATAGCTAATACTGAAACAATAAATGAAACTAAAGTACCTATAAGTAGGACGATCGTTTCTTCTGTCTTGAAAGAATTTCCTTCAGCAAGATATTTGACGATCTTCAAACCACTTGCACCGAACATTACCGGTATACCTAAGAAGAATGAGAACTCAGTTGCGACAAATCTTGAAGCGCCAATCAAAATAGCTCCTAGGATCGTTGCCCCAGAACGTGAAGTGCCAGGCACTAGTGCTAGTACTTGGAATAATCCAACTAACAATGCTGCTTGGTAAGTAAAGTCGTTAAGGGTGGTCCAACGCGGTTCTTTCGTTTTATTTCTTTTTTCCACAATGATAAAGGCAATCCCGTAAACAATCAAAACGATTGCTACTGGCAAGAATTTATGGAAATGTTCTTCTAACCAATCATCTAATGGAAGACCAATAATAATAGCAGGGATACAAGCGACAACGACTTTAAACCAAAGAGTCCATGTATCCTTTTTTTCAATTGTTGTCTTGCTTGGTGAAAAGGGATTTAACTTGTGGAAATATAACACGACGACTGCCAAGATCGCTCCTAATTGGATCACGACATTGAACATCGACATGAACTGTGTGCTAGCATCCAGTTTGATAAACTGGTCGGCTAGAATCAAATGACCAGTACTACTGATCGGCAGCCATTCAGTAATCCCTTCGATAATACCAAGAATTGCTGCTTTAATGATATTTGCAAAAAACATAGTTTCCTTCCTTCCCAAATAAAAATACATCATTTAGTATACCATTCTTTGTTTCTAAAACCAAATTGTTTCTCAAAGTTAAGAAAAATTTGAGAAATTCCAATGAAAAAAAGAAGAGCTTGAACAAAAGTAAAGGACACTTTTGCTTCAAGCTCTAAAAATGGGATAAGAGGTGAGAGTAGGCGTATCTCCCTTGAACAATAAGCCGAAATTCAGAAAAAGTAAAACGGATTTTCCGTAGATTTCCTCTTACTCCTCGGAGTTAAACATTTCTGTTCCAATTTCTTGATAGGACAAGATAATTGCGCTGAACGAATTATAGAAATGATTCCTTCGTATGTGTTCTTCCTTGTTCAATATAGTGGACGTCATTGATCCCAGCAATAGAAAATGTACCATCTTCATAAGTAACTTTTGTGACACTACCATTTAGAAGTCCTGCACGTACTGGTTGTTTGGCATCGATTAAGTTCAGTAGAAAACCAATAGTCAAACCGTGAGAAACGACTAACACGTTTCCGCCGCCTTGTTTCTCACATTGATGGGCAATATCTTCGAAACCAGACCAAACACGCGCTTTCAAAGTTTCATAAGGTTCTGCCCAACCAGCTGTATCGAGATTGTAAATCGCATGCGCAATTTGTTCAAATGTGACATCTGTAGTAAACATATCATCATATGTTTTGAAGTTCAAGACACGAGGAATAACTCCCCACATCTCCATATCATAGCCGCCTTCTAAAGAACCAAAGCACCATTCACGAATACGCTGATCGATAAAGTAAGGGATCTCTTTTCCTTTGGTATGTTCGCTTAAAATGATTCGAGCAGTTTCGATTGCCCGTCCGCTGTCACTGGAATAGGCCAGAGAAAAATCGACATCTTTCAATCCTTTCCCAAGATAGTGGATTCCTTCTTTTCCTTGTTTCGTTAATGGCGTATCACACCAACCTTGTACTCGTTCGATCGTATTGAACATCGTTTTTCCGTGTCTGACGATATAAAGGGTCGTTTTAGTCATGTTTATTCCTCCTTGAATGTTAAATTAGTAGGTTGCGTTGAAAAATGGATTCGTACGTTTTTCATGCTCTATAGTTGTTGCTTCTCCATGCCCAGGATAAACGACGAATTCGTCAGGTAAAACGAATAATTGTGTTTGGATACTGTGTAATAATTGTTCTAAATTGCCAGAATACAAATCAGTTCGACCGATGCTACCTCTAAATAATGCATCTCCTGATACAACGAAATCATCAAAAATGAAGCTGACACTACCGATCGAGTGGCCAGGGGTCGGTACGACCCGAAAGCTCATATTCCCCAGACGATAAGTTTTCATCTCAAATTCATATTCGGCAGGAGAGACGATGATATTTTGGATGTCATCGTGGCGGCCTAGCCCAGAGAGGTTCAAAATTGGATCACCCAGCCATTCTTGCTCTAAAGGACTAACATAGACTGGAATTTGATAGAAGTGGCGAAGTTCTTCAACTGCTCCAATATGATCATAATGGGTGTGTGTCAGTAAAATAGCGACTGGTTGTTGCTGTGTTTTTTCGATTTGATTTTTGAGCATATTTGCATCTTCTCCTGGGTCGATGATCAACAATGCTTCGTCATTATAGATGAGATAGCAGTTTTCCTCGATCATCCCAGTTTTCAATCTTTGAATGTGCATAGACGTTCCTCCCAATGCGTTCTTTGTTTTAGTATAACTCAATTGATGAGAGGAAACAAAAATGCTCCCTTCATTTGAAGATTATCTGAATTATCAGACTATATGAAAAGTATTTATAGATTTTAAACGTAAGGGAAGGAAGTTTTCATTGCTTTTTAATATGTACTTGTTACAGTTAACTCATCCAAAAATCCAAATTCTATATCCTATATCCCTGCCTAACCAGCAGGGTGTTTTTTTGTATCTTTGCGTAACTTTCTTTTTTCAGGTAATCTTATACACAAAGGAGGCAGAATGGGTGAAACAGTCAAAAATCTCGGTACGAAATCTAGTAGAATTCATCTTGAGGCGCGGAAGTATCGATAATCGTAAAAAAAGTAACCATACCGCATTAGAGGGCGTCAAGATCCATCGAAAATTACAAAAAGAAGCAGGGGAAACCTACGAAAAGGAAGTCTTTTTAAAAACAACTGTAGAGTTAGACGATATTCAATTAACAATCGAAGGTCGTGCAGATGGTATTTTTCAAAAAGATGGTCTTTATTATATAGATGAAATCAAAACTTCAGAACCTCGATTTGAAGATCTAGAACAGGAACAAGTTGATCTATTTTTTCATCAAGCGCGAGTTTATGCGTATATTTATTGCCATAAACAAGAATTAACAGAAATCAATTTACAATTGACGTACTTTCAAACAACAGAAGAACAGATCACCAGAAAAATGGAGTATCAAACCATTGAACAGTTAGATGAGTTTTTTAAAAAACTGATAGCAGACTATGAAGAATGGCTGATTTTTCGAGAAAACTGGAGGACGGTTAGAAATGCCTCATTGATGGCTCTGAAATTTCCCCATGATAACTATCGGAAGGGACAGAGGGAACTGGCTGTAGCAGCTTATAAAACGATCAAGACAAAGCAAAAGCTATTTGCTGAAGCACCAACAGGAACAGGGAAAACAGTTTCGACTTTGTTTCCTACGTTGAAGGCAATCGGTGAGGAATCAGGTGAACGGGTATTTTATTTGACAGCTAAAACAATCACGAGACAAGTCGCAGAAGATGCGATGGTCGCATTCAATGATGCGGGGGCTGAAGCTAAAAGTGTGACGTTGACCGCAAAAGATAAGATCTGTTTTTTAGACGAAACAACCTGTAACCCCGATCAATGCCCGTATGCAAATGGTTATTATGACCGCATCAATGAAGGACTATGGGATCTATTGAATCATGAAAATCAGATAACTAGAGAAGTCATTGAAACGTATGCCAAAAAACATACATTATGCCCATTCGAATTGTCTTTAGACGTTAGCTTATGGTGTGATGTCATTATCGGTGATTATAACTATTTATTCGATCCCACTGTTTATTTAAGAAGGTTCTTTGAAGAAGAAAAGAATGAGGACAATATCTTCCTCATTGATGAAGCACATAATCTAGTCAATCGTTCCAGAGAAATATATTCAGCTGAATTATCCTATCGAGGTGCGAAGAATGTCTATACGATCGTGCCGAAAGAATTTAAAAAGCTTCGTCGGCGCATCAATAAATTGTTGAAAGAATTTGATAAGATCCAAGAGCTATCCAATGAAGACAGTTGGGACTACCACCACCAAAAAGTGCCAGCCGAATCCTTGATCACAGCGGGTTATCAGCTGAGCGAAGTCATACAGGAATGGTTGGCAGAATATCCTGAACATGCGATTCAAGAAACGATCCTGCCATTCTACTTCGATCTCCTACATTTTTTAAAAATCAGTGAATTTTATGATGATCATTATGAAACGACGGTCGAGAAGACCTACCATGATTTTGTGATCAAAGAATTTTGTATCGATCCTAGTTTATTTTTAGAGCAATCGTTAGATAAGGGGAGAAGCAGTCTGCTTTTTTCTGCTAGTTTTTCACCGTTGTCTTATTACCAAGAAACGCTAGGCGGAAAGGAAAGTTTAGCTTATCGTTTACCGAGTCCCTTTCCAGAAGAAAATCAACAGGTATTGATTGCTAATTATATCGAAACGACTTATCGAAAAAGAGAAGAAAGTTCACCTAGGTTAGTTGAAACGATTAACCAATTTATATCAGGGAAAAAAGGAAACTACTTTGTCTTTTTTCCATCGTATCAATATCTAGATCAAACAGCAGCGGTATTTAAGGAACGTTATCCCGAAGTTCGTCTGTTGATCCAAGAGACTGTGATGAATGAAACAGAAAGGGAAACTTTTTTAGCAAATTTTAAAATCGATCCTGCAGAGACCTTAGTGGCATTTTGTGTACTAGGAGGCATTTTTTCGGAAGGAATCGATCTAAAAGGAACGCGTTTGATTGGTAGCATGATCGTCGGCGTAGGATTACCACAAATGAACCATGAACAAGAATTGATCAAAGAGTACTACAATGAAAAAGACAATCTTGGGTTTGCATATGCCTATCAGTTACCAGGCATGAACAAGGTATTACAAGCAGCAGGCCGTGTCATTCGAGATACGACAGATGAAGGAATCGTCGTCTTAGCTGATCGACGGTTCGCAACCAGAAATTACCGTCAATTGTTCCCGAACCATTGGCACGGAGCTAAAAACGTCAATAATGTAAATGAACTATCTAGTGAAATCCACCGATTTTGGACAACTAGAAAGGATTGAATCTCTGAAATATCGATCGTGGGACAAAAGTAAGAAATACTTTTGTCTCATTCTTTAAAAACGAATAAACGGTGGGAGCAGAAGCAACTCCTTCAGAAATAAGCCGAAATTCACAAAAATTTGAAAAGCAATTTTCGTGAATTTCTTCTTATTTCTCGGAGTTAAACACTTCTGCCCAACCTCATATAAAAAATGATCTGGGTCCTAGAAGAAGCAGTAACTTCTCTGGAATCCAGATCATGTATTGTTGTGTCATTAACATGATTCTCACTTAACGGTAGTTCGTGAATTGTAATTCGATCGGCAAATCTAACTTTCTCAACAAAGAAATAACAGCCTGCAAGTCATCACGGTTTTTACCTGTTACACGAATTTGATCTTCTTGGATCTGTGCTTTGACTTTCATTTTAGAGTTCTTGATTTCTGTAGTGATTTTTTTCGCATTTTCACGATCGATGCCACTCACCAATTCAGCCGTTTGGCGAGCTTTTCCACCTAGTGCATGTTTAGAATCAGAAAAATGGATATTTTTGATCGGTACATTCCGTTTGTTCAATTTTCCTAAAAGGACATCCTTGATCTGCTCAATTTTAAAATCATCGTCGCCAACGACTACTAGTTGATTATTTTCTAGCTTGATTTCAACTGTCGATCCTTTAAAATCGAAACGATTCGTTAATTCTTTGATGCTTTGTTGGATCGCATTTTTTACTTCCTCCATCGATACTTCAGAAACAATATCGAAACTTGCATCCTTTGCCATATATGTTCTCCTTTTTAATTTTTTCTTTTATTGTATCATAGCAAGAAATTTTTTTTGAATCTTTACTAAAATTCTTCTCATTTATGTGCGAAGTATTTTCATTTAATAAAGAACCTGTTATTCTTACATTTGGAATAACAATGAAAGGAAGAGGTGCTTGTGAGCAAGATCATGACTGTATATCAAAGAAATGAAAAATTGAAAAAAATAGTGGTCGTTTTAGTCACCGGACTGACCGCGGCGATTGCCTTGAATTATTTTTTGATTCCTGCAAACGTCTTTTCTGCAGGGATGAATGGGATCGCCCAGATCATTGCCTCGCTATTATCTGAATGGTTCCATATACAAGTGGATACAGGTGCCTTTATCTTTATTTTGAACATCCCTGTTTTTATCTTAGGTTTTCTGAAAGTTGGGAAACGGGCAACGATCCTGAGTTTTGTCAATGTCGTAGCAGTCTCGGTAATGACTACACTATTACCTACGGGACAAGTTACGGATAACATATTGATGAATGCATTAGTAGGCGGCGTTTTACTAGGTGTGGGAGTTGGCTTATCACTAAAGATGGGATTTACGACTGGTGGAATGGACATCATCTCATTAGTTCTGTCACAAACTACAGGTAAAACAGTTGGAAACTATATGTTGCTGCTGAATGGGATCATTGTGGTAATCGCCGGATTCCTCTTTAACTGGGAAAGTGCATTATATACGATTATTTCGATTTATGCCATGACACAAGTGATAGATGCTATCCATACGAGCCATCAAAAGGTCACGGCAATGATCGTGACAGTCAGACCCGATTTAGTGACCGAAGCCATCTCACAAAAAATGGTACGTGGAATGACTTTGCTGCCATCAGTCGGTGGATATTCTAAAAAAGAAGGAAAAATGATCATGATGGTGATCACACGTTATGAAATGTATGATCTAGATCAAATCGTACACGAAATAGATGATGATGCCTTTATCAACATTTTGCCGACTCATTCTGTTTTTGGCCGATTTGCGAATGAATCCGAACAAAATATGTACCGATCAACAGGTGTTTTTCCAGAAATAAAAAATACTGCACGAAAAAAATAAGCAATGCACTTATTTTAGATTAGCGGTAGTTTTTACTGTTGAGGAAGCAAGTTAAATGAGAATAGATGTTCTTGATTCTCATTTACAAACATCTAAAAAAAGAGTATGATAAATGAAAATCGCATGAAGGAGTGTGCAGAATGAGCGAAGCGAACCGAGAATGGTCAGCACAAGAAGTTGAAGCAATCAAAGAACAAATCTTAGCCGCATTAGAAATGGTCATCGATCCAGAGTTAGGTATCGATATCGTCAATCTAGGCTTGATATATGAAGTAGATTTTGATCCAGAAAATGGAGAAACTGTCATCAAAATGACATTGACAACGATGGGGTGTCCATTAGCTGATATCTTGACTGATTCCATCCACGATGCATTGAAAGAAATACCAGAAGTATCCAAAGTTGAAGTGAAACTTGTCTGGTACCCAGCTTGGACGACCGATAAAATGAGTCGTTATGCAAGAATCGCATTGGGAATTCGATAAAGATTTTCGTTGATTTAACAACGTTATTCATTGAGTATGTAGTCGGAGCTGGTTTTTTGGACTTCGGGTACCAGATGAAATGAGGATATTTTCGATACGGATACCATACCCAATGAGTAGATAACTTCTGAACTCTTTTATTGACTTTTAGACAAAGTTGATAAGGGAGTTTTTTTGTTATGCAGAATTTAAGGATAGGTGAACTATTAGAAAAAATGTTATTCAACGAAAAAGCCAGAGGAATCTCACAAAAAACGCTAAAAAAATATCAAAAGTTTTTGAAACGGTTCTTTGAATTTTTGAAAAAAGAGCAGATAGTCTTATTTATAGTTATCTTCTTCATACTTTAGAATCATGGGTTGATACACTTCTCCCGTTTTTCACTAGACACTAGTTCTCTATATGATTTAAACCCGTACTTTTCATAAAATCGAATCACTTTTGAGCAATTAACGCTATCTAGAATCACTAATTTACCACCTATATGACATCTGATGGTTTCAATAGCTACTAGACAATAACTCATCAATAAATTGCCATTAAAAAAATCAGAAAATCTATCATTTTTAGCAAGTTGTCCCAATAATATTGCAGGGATAGAGTTGATACGTTTTCCTGATTTTTGTCGAGCAAGGTATTTTTTCTTCTGACTAGAAGTAAGCTCACTAATATCCAAATCTTTTAATGCTAATGTAAACATACTTAGACAATTATCATTTTCATCGCTAATAAAAAAAGTTCTACTTACAGTGTCTGTACTCATTTATAAGTGCAGTGCCTTTTAGAAATGAGATGATATCGGGGTTGTTTTTACACGAAAAAGAAAAATCTATTCTGTTATTGAATCGTGAACTAATTTCAGTTCTTAATGTATCCATTCGATCTCAGCTGATTCTTCTTTAATGACATATTCCAATTGGTTAATGATAGTTCTTAATGGTAGACAAACTAAGCTTTTTTCATCCATACTAGTATACCCTTGCTCTTTAATAAATTATTTGAGTCAAGCTTTACAGCTCAAATGCTATCATAGTAAAGCGAAGTGGGTCTTGCCTTATTTGCAACATCCATATCTTAACTCGTTAGAGATATTTTTCTTTCAAAACTAATCATAGCCGTGAAAAAGTCTCCATTTCTAGTTGCTGCTAGTGATAGTCTCTAATCAACATTAGTTTGAAGGCGTTATTTGAATAAATCAATTATTCTACAAGGATAAATTGATTATTTAAGACTATTCTAACAAAAGAGAATATTCCCTTCGATAAAGTCCATATAATTGTGTAAAAGATAAAAGGCCATGTAACAGCCCTTTTACGGTACAATGTTTTTAACCACAA
>NZ_QPTY01000032.1:0-36431 GCF_005236045.1 Enterococcus sp. VV15 | reverse complement strand
TTGTGGTTAAAAACATTGTACCGTAAAAGGGCTGTTACATGGCCTTTTATCTTTTACACAATTATATGGACTTTATCCACTCGAATGCTAAAAAACTTATTTTTTCATTTTCTCCCCAAAAAACAACATTTTTTTCAAATTCAGAAAAAAAATGTTGTTTTTTTTGTTTACTATTATTTTTGTGATATCAAAAATAAAAGGAGAAGAGGATGAAAAAAAAGAAAACTCTAATTTATACTTATTGCTTATGGACATTATTTTCAGTGACTACCCCGACATTTGCTAACGAAGTCACCTACTCTAGTGAGAAGGCTACTTCATCACCTTTGCAGTCCCAAGAATCAATACAAGGGACGATCCCCGTAGAAAATAGTGAGGATCCTATGGCTGGTCCGACTACGATTGAAAATCTTTTGGATACTGGAGAAACGTTGATTCATCAAAGCACTTCTACAACTGAAGACGGATCTATTTTTTCAGCTACTGCTAGGAATAGTCAACAAACTTTTATCCAGTCTATTGCGAGTGATGCACAACTATTAGCGCATCAAAACAATCTCTATGCCTCCATTATGATTGCTCAAGCGATTATCGAAAGTGGCTGGGGGAAAAGTACGCTAGCTTCTTACCCAAATCACAATTTATTTGGAATCAAAGGCACCTATAATGGACAATCTGTTACGCTACCTACACAGGAGTATCTAAATGGCAAATGGGTAACAGTTCAAGCAGCTTTTAGAAAATACCCTTCTTACAAAGAATCTTTAGAAGATAACGCAAAAATTTTAAAAACGACTTCTTTTCAACCTGGTGTTTATTATTATAGTGGTGCTTGGAAAAGTAATACAAAATCCTATAAAGAAGCAACCGCTTGGTTAACTGGTCGTTATGCAACTGATCCAAATTATGGATCTAAATTAAATAATATTATCGAGACATATAACCTAACAAAGTATGACAGTGTTTCATCCAATAATTCAGCAACTTATTCAGCGATGTATCGTCTGTATAATCGACATACTGGTGAACATTTCTACACATTGAATGCTGCTGAAAAAAATCAGTTAGCGAACATTGGTTGGCGCTACGAAGGAGTTGCGTGGTCTGCACCTAATCGAGGAACCCCTGTCTATCGTCTGTATAATCCGAATAATGGAGACCACCACTATACGTCAAATCAAGGAGAAATCAACTCACTGACTAAGATTGGTTGGCGTTATGAAGGACTGAGCTTTTATTCTGGTGGCTCAAAAGCAATTCTAAGACTATTTAATCCAAATGCCAAAACAGGCACGCATCATTACACCGCTGATGTCAATGAAAAAAACACCTTAGTAAAAAGAGGCTGGCGTTATGAAGGTATAGCTTTTTATGGAAACTGATTCCTGATAAACACATCAAATAAATACATTACTGCCTCACATCGGATCAAGAATCCGATGTGAGGCAGTCTTATTTGCGTATATCCTATGATTGAACCGTTAAGCAATTTCTTTCAATTCTGATTTTCTAGCTAAGGCCAGTTTAGCGACACCATCTGTTATCTCAACAACTACTGTTCTTTCTAAAATAGTTACGATGCGAACTTGATAAGTCTCTTTTTCTCCAATTACTTTGCATTGATACATTTTTCTTTTGTCCAGACATACTTGCATTTTTCTTCTCCTTTGGTATTTTTGATAGCTTCCTTTTCTCAAATAAAGCCTTATAGTTTGCTTAAATAATTTCTATATTTTATTCTAACAACTCGCCGTTGTCTTTTTTTTTCTCAAAATGAAAAAAATGGCGACAATTCTTAAAAAACTATTTTAGAAACAGAAAAAAGAAAAGTAAGAAGAAGTATCTAAAAAGATACTTCTTCTTACTTTCCTCATGGTTTTTTTAGGGTAAGTATAGAGAATAACAATGGTGTCGTAATACCTTCTACAAGTTGAATGGTATTACTCTTAAAATATACCTCTTTTTTACCATTTTTATTTTTCTTTTTTTTTAACATCAATCGTTTTTTTATAAAATTAAATGAAATATTCTTAAGCGATAGTATGTTTAACTTCTAATGGTAACAACTTTATCTCATTTTAGCTGTAGCAAAAAAAATACAGGAGGCAAACTACGATGAATATAGAAAGCTATATAGAAAAAGATATCATTCGAAAAGTCAAAATTGCCGAATACATTTTTGAGCACAAAACCTTAGTAATTAGAGAACTAGCTAAAGAGCTGGACGTTACGTTCAACACCATAAAAAAAGATCTCTCTATGCTATCAGTACAATTATCTCCTTTTTTGGATCATTATGAACTTTCCGCTACAGAAGTCACAATGATTTTCACCAAACATACAACAAGATAC
Source organism: Enterococcus sp. VV15 (assembly GCF_005236045.1). Lineage (NCBI taxonomy): Bacteria > Bacillati > Bacillota > Bacilli > Lactobacillales > Enterococcaceae > Enterococcus > Enterococcus sp. VV15. The sequence continues at coordinate 34,079 of NZ_QPTY01000032.1, read as the reverse complement.
GATTTGATTAAAGAAATTTATAGCGAATCTAAATTTTTGAAAGTGGTTGCTCGCTACCTTCTAGGTGATACCAACTATTTGAGTATCGTAGATGAAGAATTTGTTTCGGTCACGAAAGCATTCAAAATCAAAAAAGAAGTCGAAACCTATCTAAAAAAAGAGAATCTTTTAGACAGCAATAATCATATAAAACCCAATGAACTGCTCTATCGATTGATTTTTGTTTCAATCTGGCTACGCACAGACTTCTTTTCTGAAAAAATCAATACGGATTCTTTCAAAAGAGCCGAACAATTTGTAGCAAAAGTATTTGACGTATTTGATGTGTCTTACTTACCAAATGATCGAGAATATTCATTTTTTTTATACCATACCTATCTTTGTTTAGAACGACCAGATGACAATTTAGTTCTAACTAATTATAGAAAATCTAGGGTCAATAGTTCCTATAACAAGCTAGCCGAGATTTCTGATTCAGTACTAGCTGAGTATCATTTATCCGATAAAAATCTCAAACTACTTGCTATATTCTGTAAGCTATTGATTTTAAAATCAAAAAATTATTCGATTGTCAATATGAATTATCATCTGGATCGACAAGAAGTCATTGAAGACCAACCAGACATCCAACAATTGATAAAAACAATCGAAACTGAATTTAAGATCACTTTGAGGAATAATATGATCTTTGAAGTACCGTTTATTTATTTTATTTATTCACTATGGGAAAATACGCAAAACTACTTTATTGAACGAAATTATTTTTTAACCGTCTATCAAATGGGTGTTGCGGACCGTCTAGAAAAAATCTTACGTCAATGGAAAGAAATGTATCACCCAGATGAACCCATCCATTTTAACAAAACGGCAATTATTCGATTAGTGTCAGAAATTCATTCTGCTTTATTGACTAACCATATGCAAAAACATTTATGTATGATTGTCGCTGAAAATGAATTATCCCATATTATTTATCGAGAAAGTTTAAAAAGATGGATCAATCCAGAATTTATTACGATGGACGATCGAATGTACTATTCAGCTGATCATATCCCAATCTATAAAGACGATTGGCCTCATTTTATTATTTACGAACGTTCATTACTAACAAAAGAAGAACATCATCTTGCAGACAGTCATCTCTTTTATATTTCAAGAAATTCATTATTGCAAGACATTAAATTGATTCGTGAGTATCTTTATGAAAAATCTTTGCTTATTCATCAGAAAAAAACAACCTAATTGTTTTTACAATCCCTTCCACTAAAAAGTTAGAATCCCTGATTGCACTTCGTGGATTCTAACTTTTTTGTCGATTCATTTCGCACAAGATTTACCCTTGTCCAACTTTTCTTATTGCCTCTTATTCTTGATTAGCGCCATAAGTGAGACGGTTTGTGATTCCTGCTTAAATCATGCGGAGAACTTTTTTTAGAGTGTGCGTTTGTCGCTACTTTTTGAAGCAGATCTTTTAGTGCTTGCCCATTTTGTTCTGGTTTTTTTCGTAGTTGCGCACTTGCGGCACCTCCTTGAAGAAAATCTTGCATGTTTTTTTGCTGTTGTGTCATTGGCTTCAGTTTGCCATTGTCGCTCGGCTGGGAAAGATAAATAAATTCTTCATTCGCTCTCTTCCATCCTTTATTTCTCGCTTGGCTTTCTCTTCTGCCATCGTGCTTTTTCTTGAGTTTTTTAAAAAAATTTTTCATTTCTACACTTCCTCCACTTTTTTATAAAAAAATGATATCAAGTTACATTTTTCTCTTGAAATTTGCTTCATTTTTTTCCCATAAAAAAAAATATTGGCTCTTTTTCAAGAAACGATACCCTCCAAATCCACTCTAACTACAACTATTTAGCCAATCATTCCTTCTATCTAAATGACAAGAGGTTGTGACAGAAGCGTTCAACTCCGAGCAAGTAAGAGAGAAATTTTTAAAATAGCTCCTCACATTTTGGAAATTTTACGCTTACGGTTGAGGAGTTGTTTCTGGAATACCGTGTATCAGAGGTTGTGAACAAGCCGGTCAGCTCCGATGACAATAAGAAAAAATTTTTTTAAACAGCTTTCTATGTTTGACAAAATTTTGGCTTATTTCGAGGAGTTGGCTTTTGAACACCGTGGATAAGAGGTTATGAAACGAGCACTTTGCCCTGAGCAATAAGGATGGAACTCTCGAAATAGCTCCTCCTATTTTGAGAGTTTCTGAGTTATTGCCGAAGGGTAGCTCGTTGAATACCGTGTATCAAGAGGTTGTGAAAAGGCTGTTCTGTATCAAGCGATAAGTCAGAACAGGGGATAAAAATTTCTCATATTTTTGATCTACTTCGACTTATTGTTAAAAATTCCACCCTTTGAATACCGTTTATTGGGAAATAGGAGGACTGACCAGATTATTGTTTCCCTTTTGAATTTCCAGTTATTTTCCCAGTTTCCTTCCTGTTTATTATCTATAAATGAACTATTTGCAGGAAATTTATGTATTAATATGAAAAATTTGAAGTGATAGACAGCTATAATTAGACCATTATCAAGAGTTAAGATAGAAGGAGTTTTTATGGAAAGAAAAAAACAATTACTCATTCTTTATATATTTTTATTAATCATGATCCCTAGGCTATGTCTCCTCCCACTTGCCACATTTTTAGCCATTGATTATGATACACTAAATGAGTGGTACTTTTTCATTGTCACTAGTTTATTGGCACTCTTAGCCGTGTATCTTTATTGGCCAAAATTGAAAAGTGATTGGCAAAGGAAAAAACAAACGGGTATTTCCTTCATTTTTACAGGTTTTATCGGTTTTCTCATGATTTTTTTGTTTACATTCCTTTCTTTTATGTTTTTTCATCAAGGATCACTTGAAAAAAGTGCCAACCAAACCAATTTAGAAAATTTATCTCATCCATTAATTGCTCATCTTATGCCATTATGCGTAGTCTTCTTCGGTCCACTATTGGAAGAACTACTTTTTAGAGGGTATGTATTTAGTGAAATGAAACGAAAATGTTCGACCTTTCCTGCATTCCTATGTTCTGTCTTGCTTTTTACGCTGATTCATTTGAACAACTTACAAGAGATTCGCTCGCTCCTTCCTTATTTTTCTATTGGGGTAATCACTACGCTTTCTTATTCAAGAAAAAACGAAAACATTTATTATCCTTTGTCGATACACATTATGAATAATTTGATCGCGCAAATCCTAATTTGGAGTCAATAAGAAGAGACCCTTGATCGGAATTTAGCCTTTTTTTATCTAATCCTCTTCTAGAAGAGAATGGGACAGAAGCGGTTAGATCTGAACAAATAAGCGAGAAATTTCTAAAATAGCGTCTCATATTTTGGGGGATTTTTCGCTTATGGTTGAGGTGTTGCTTCTGGAACATCTTGTATCAGAGATTATGAAATGAGCGATTTGCCCTGAACGATAACTCAAGAACTCTCGGAATAACTTCTCATATTTTTAGAGTTTTTGAGTTATCGTCGAAGGGTATCTTTTTGAATACCGTTTATTCAAAAAAGGGGTACGACAAAACGTTTGTCACAAATCCTCTTTTTCTATAATTTCTACTAGTTATTCATGTAAGGAGCGATTATAAATTGATTGAAGAGTATCTTCTGCAACTAAAAAAAAATGATTCAACAAAAATCGATTGATTCTTTTACATTAAAGAACTTTGTATTTTCCCTTCCTGGTAATACATATGCACGTATCGACAGTTTGCTATCAAAAGAAGAGCAACTCACTCTTATTGATTTGATGCATCAAATCGATCGCCACACCTATCATTCACTCTCTCTGCTAAGTCAAACGGAGTATGAAAAATTTTTGCAACAGCCTAATTACTTGGATGGTCTGATACAACAACATATTCCTCTATCAACTGAACAAGAACAATTCTTTCGTTCAGTTGTCCAGCAGCAAAGAAAAGCGTTGTTAGAAAGCGATGAATACGCTTCTCATCTATACAGCGCATTATGCCAGCATATGAATTTGAAATCAAGTCAGGTAACGCTTTTTGATTACATTCCACAGCTAGATCTAAACTTAGAGTATTTAACTTTGTACAGCGATTTTTTGACCGTTCATCATGAATGTTTTCCGAACCGTCAAATCGAAAAAATCAAGTATTCGCTAGAAGAAAGTATTTATTGTAGTAGAAGTCCTATTTTATTAGAAAAAGCCCTCGCTGCGTTAACAGATGATCCTGATTCGTTTTTATTGATTCCAGTAACAGAATGCTGTTCTTCAGGACAATTGCATACGACTTCCTACTTAATCGAAAAGAAAAAAAGTCATTTAAAATTGACTTTAATCGATAAAGCCATGTTGCTTCATAAGGAGATTTTACAAACTGCTCCAGTGATTACTTTACGACACGATACGCCATTGGAGGAACAAACAGCAACTCAAAAATCATTTAATCCTAAAATTGCGATTCCTTATATTTTTGAAGTGGAAAATAATCAATACAATCGCACTAAATTAACTTATTTATTCAGTTTAGGAACTACTTTTTTAGGAAGAGGAATACAGTTTAATCTATCTATGCTTCAGCAAAAATTTTCTCTTATCCAATGGGAATTAAAAAAAATGGCAGCTTGCTCTTATTGGGGAAAAGAATTATATACAGGACAGATCTATACGAATAATTGCTACATCAAAGCGGTTGATGGTGGCTTACAACATGTTCTCGGTCAACCACTTGAGACAACCCATTATTTCTTAGATGACCAACCAGCTTTATTAAAAAAAATCCCTCAACATTCGGCCACTTCTTTGACTACTAGTTTAGCTATAATTGTTAACTATCGTTTAGAAAAGCTAGCTTATGCAAGGGAAGCAGCGCAAGCGATTGAACATCTGTTAAAAGATTACTTGCAGAAAAAAACAAAGCCTCTTTCTAACTATCAACGTTATCTAGATAAAAAGAAAAATGTAGCACAATATGTTGCACATCGTGTACCTTTTTATTCTAAAGAAAAGGAAATAAAAATTGATTCATCTTTGCTTTTAAAAAGTAGCGAGATCACTGATGGGATTCAGCTCTTTGGAGAAAAAGAAATCATGCAAGTAAAAACAGCGATTGACACATTAGTAGCACAGAGTTCCTGCTTTTCTTCCTATGAAAAGAAAACACTCGCTGACATAAAAACAACCAAAACTAATACAAGGCTTGATTCTATTCAAAAGACAGAACCCGCACTGGAAATATAAATTATTGTTACTAATCGATTGATCTGTGCAATTTTTCCCATTCAAAAAAATCGATAAACTTCTCAATCTTTTAAGAAGTTCATACTTAAGGCACTTTTCTTTATCAGGTGGACTATCATTCTGTTTATAAATATTGATTTGGCTGGTATGAAGAACCCTTTCGATCCATTCATACCAGCCATCCTATTGTTTTATTCATTCCTATACTTTCATTACCATCAAAAAACCACGACACATCACTGTATCATCACTGTATCAGCTGTCTTCTTTAGATGATTTTCCTTTACTTTTGTACTTTTATAGTTGCTTCATTTGTTTTTTGTATCTTATGAATCTCGGAGGTGACCACTGCTTGTGTTGAAGAAGTTGTTTCTGGCGAACGATTCGGTATTTCTTTTTTTTCACAAGCTACTAAAAATACGCAGAGTAGGCTTAATAGACACACTAAATTTCTTGTTTTTTTCATTTGATCCTTCCCCTTCTATTTTCATCATTTTTCATCACTTCGATTTTCTGAAGGAGGCTGGGACAGAAGTGTTTAACTCCGAGAAATAAGAAGAAATTAACGAAAATTGCTTTTCAAATTTTTGTGAATTTCGACTTATTTAAGAAGGAGTTGCTTCTGCTCCCACCGTTTATTCGTTTTAAAGAATCAGATAACAGTACTTCTTACTTTTGTCCCACGCTTATCTTTTCTATGGAGAAGACTCGTCAGTTATCTGCAGCTTAGATTTGCGTGTTATAAAACTATAAAACAATATTGCTTTTTTCTATCCATATCATTCTTTTCGGTCACTTTTATTTCACGATTGAAAACTCCCTAAGTTAGATTTATCATTTGAACTTAGGGAGTATCTTCCGAACTCTCATTTAAAAGATTTTTTTTATTCATTTTTCAAATCTTTTTCCTGCGATTTAACTGATAACTACTTACCATAGCAACCAAAATCAATCCAATAAAAGAGGGGCCAACAGAAGAATTTTCACTTGTTTTAGGCAATTGTCCATTCTTCTGTGTATTTTTTGTCTTCTTATTTGACGTATCTGTTTGTTTTGATGCTTGTAGGGCATTTGTTGCTACTTCTGTCGTTTCTTTTTTGACAATTCTAGTTGTTGCTGTATTACTCGTTATACCATCATTTGTTCTAGCGGTATTCTCAATTGTTTGCCCCAACGCATCAGCTAAAATTTTCGCTTGAAATTCGATTTCAACTACTTCTCCAGACTTCAATACTTGGTTGAGCAGCAGTTCTTGGGCATTCTGCCAAACATCTGTATCCGCGCGTTTTTCGCCATTGACTTTTGTTGTATCTGGCACAAGAGAAAGCCATTGAGCTGGAAGATCATTGAGGATGTCGCCTTGCCATTTTCCACCACCTGTCATATTTTTACCCGTAATGGTATACGTTAAGGTCTCTCCTACCTGCGCTTCTGATTGGCTGACCTTGACTTCTAAAGACAGATCAGGAGCGATCGTTAATGGGGTCTCTGGCTCTTTTGTTGTTTCTCCCATGGATTCGTCTCCAGGTAACTTTGGTATCGTATAGTCAATACTTGCAATATTAGAAATTTCGCCAGTTGCTTCTTCATTGATCGTCGCCTCAAATTGCAATGCCGCTTTTTGTCCTCCAATCAATGTACCCACTTCGGCACTTAATACCCCATTTTCAAAAGTAATCCGCGCATTTTCTACTTCATTACCTTCGATCAAAAGTGTTGCACTTCCTTCTTGATACGTGATTCCTTCTGGGAGTGGATCACGTATCACTAACTGATTCAACACCGAAAGTGGATCACCTGCATTGGTGGCTTCAATAATGTAACGAACGGTATCGCCGACTTTCATTACCTGATCAGTGATTGGTTGCCCTGTGATATCATAAACACTCTTATTACTTTCCAATACTCCAGCGTTTGGAATGATTTGTGTTTTAACTGAATCGCTCGTTTTCCCATCTGTAGCTGTTGCTGTTAATTCAACTGTTTGGTTCCATGCTGATTCTTGGATTTGTGCTTGGAATTGAATCGTCAGACGTTGTCCTGATTTAAGCGTTACCGGATAGTTCAATTCATTAGCGGTTGCCCAAACAACATCATCTCCAACTAATTGATCATTGATCATAGTTGTTCCAGGAATTAGCTTAACCTCATCCGCCGTTAATAAAGTATTAATCGTTTCTTCCCATTTTCCTGAACCTGCTGGATTTTCACCAATAATCGTATAGGTTACCGTATCCCCGACAAGAGCTTTTGTTTGATCAACGGCCATGGTCAAAGCCATCTCATCCACCACAGTAACTATCGATGTGGGAGTTTGTTCCAAGCGTACGTTGCCAGCTGCACGGGTAATAGCTGGTGGCAGTTCATAGGCTACTTGAGCACGATTCATCAGCTCACCTTTTGCTTCTTCTGTCACAGTCGCTTGCAACACCAGTTTTATCTGCTGTCCACCTGTAATCGTACCGATTGTCGTTTGAATGCTTTGACCAGCTATATTTATAACTGCTTGGTCATTTTTTTGTTCATCGATCATGACATAAGCAGAATCTGGAAGATAAGCCAATCCTTCTGGTAGCTGATCATCTATGGCAACTTGATTAATGACCGTTGTCGTATCTGCTGTATTTTCTGCTTCAATGATGTAAGTTAAGGTATCACCTACTCGTACAGTCTGTTTATCCACTAATTGATTTTGTGCATCATAAACTGAGTTTTTAGTAACAAGCGTCCCAGCACCAGGTAAAATCGTTGTTGTTACCTTATTACTTATAAGATTATCAGTTGTTATTGCTGTGTTTTCAATCGTTTGATTTAAGGCTGTGGCCAATACCTTAACTTGGTAAGTAATCACTACCTCTTCTCCAGATGTTAACTGTTGCTCGAGCGCCAACTTTTCGCCATTCCAGATCGTTTGATCTTCTACTTGGCTATGATTGACCGTCGTCGTTCCAGGAATAAGCGCAACTAATTTTTGAGAAATCTGGTCTTGAATGGTTTGTTTCCATTTTCCTGAACCAACTGCATTGTTTGCGGTGATCGTATAAGTCAGCGTATCACCTACTAGCGCTTGGGCTTTATCAACCTCTTTTGTTAAAGTAATATTCGTTGCTGTCTTCACTGAAACAGAAGGCGTTTGAGCGGTTCCTTGATTTCCTATTTGTCCTGTAGTAGAAGGGAAATAATAGTTGATTGTTGGACTATTCGTAATCGTTTGTTCTGCTTCTTTATTTACTTCAACGTCAAAGTAGAGTTTTGCTTTTTGATTTCCTCTTAAATCTCCTATGTTAGCTGTAAGTTTTCCGTCTACCACTTGGATCGTTGCAGAATCAATTCTTTGATCATCAACTGTTACATAAGCAGAATTTTCTTTGTATGTTACACCAGCGGGTAACATATCTTGAATCGTAATATTCTTGATAACCGTGTCTGTGGCGCCTGTATTTTGCGCTTCGACTACATAGGTCAACGGATGTCCGACTGGAACGACTTGGTTTGCAACATCGGTATTCTGCTGGTTAAAGACACTGGCCTTGCTAGTTAAAGTTCCTGGTTTATTATCTAACGTATGAGTAATGGTTGCTTCCATTGGATCCTTGCTCCGATCATAGGCATAGCTTGTTATATAGCCCTCTGCTACCGGATCTTCTTGTACCGTGTACTCATAAGCCGTTCCATCTGGTCTCAAAACAGGTAAATTATCAAAGGTATCATTCGAAAGAAATTCCTTTGTTTGGAATACTTTGCCATCTTGTAAAAGGTTGACTTTTACTTTTTGTGGACGAACACCTTCAGAATTATTGTTATCTTCCCATTTATTCGTAACTTTCAAGCGCGTAGCACGTGTAAATTTTAACGATTCAAATTTAAATTTTTGTTCATTATAAGCATTGAAATCAGTTGTTGCAGCAATCGTTAAGGCAAAAGACTTTTGATGGGTCACTTTTCTTGACCATGTTTGTCCATTTAGAGTAACAGTCATCATTCGTGTCTTTCCATCATAATTAACTGTAATCGGCACAAATGTGCTTTGACTATTGAGAAAAATTTTTTTATCTAGGTACTGTACTGAAGACTTCTCCAAATTCATTTGTCCTACGTCGTTCGTAGTAATAAAAGCCCCATATGGTGATTCTGCTTGACCACGTGCTGGATTTGAGGAATTTGTCGCATCGACATATGGTCTTGTCCATGTTTGATCATCATTATAATAAGTATCCATCGCAAATGAAATAGAGTTATATAAATTACCACCAATGCCTAACGCTGGCCCGACTGTTCCACTATAGCCTGTCGGCGACGTACTTAAGTTGATGGACATCCCATGACCCCCACCTTGTTTATCTGTCTTTCTTCCTAAAAAAACTTCCCCTTTCAATTCAAAGGATTCATCATTCGATATTCGATGATTAAATACGGCACTAATTGTTTGTTCTGCACTTTGATTATTCGTCAGACTAATGATACCAGTTGTTTTATCATATGCCCTACCAGGACCATAACCAGTGAATTTAAAATTTTCTTCATAGTTCTCCTTCGTCACCACCATTGTATTTGGATTTGATGTAGCAAATGGACTGATTTCTTCAGTAGCTTCAGAAGAAGTATCTTGCTTATTTTTTTCTAGTTCTGGTACTTCTTCACGAGCGACTGTCTCATTTGTGTGTTTAGGTAGAGAGTCTGATCCAGTCGTTCCAGTCGTTCCAGTTGTTCCAGTCGTTTCAGTCGTTGCTTCTTTGGTCGTAGAATTTATAGTCGGTAGTTGTTCGTTACTTGTACTTTCTGACTTTGAGTCTTCCACATTTGTGATCCTCACCTGCACAGCTTTCGAGCGATATTCTTGCCCTTCACGGCTCACAGTCGCATACAATTCCTGAGAATCACGTTCGTTAGTCACTTGACCAATTAAATATAACTGTGCTTGTTTTTTCGACTCACTTAAAAATTCGATCTGTACTTGTTGGGTTGCTTCATCATACGTAACATTCGCTAATCCTTGATTGTATTGCGTAGAAGTAGTTGCATCGTAGATAAGACCATTCGGCAAATGTACTGTTACCTTAGTATCCACACGATTTGTAGCAACTAACGTCACCCCTTGTATCTCTCCTGGAGCCAATTCTAACATTGAAATTGGGTTCCCCTCTTGCTGAAATGAAAGATCTGCCGTCTCATTTGTTAGCGCATGAACCACGACCTGAGTGATTCCAACACAATAGCTAGCCAAAATACAGATCGTTAAAAATACAGTAACTAGTTTTTTCCTGTTTTTCTTCATTTTTTTCCTTCCCTTAATCTTTTTCTATACTTGCTTTTTTACTTTCACCAACTAAGTTTAATTTAATAAAAGATACCTGAAATTAACATTTCTCTATTGTTTACTTCTCTAATAAGTAATTAACTCATCCTAATGATTAAAGATGATTCTGTTTAAAAATACTCAATACTGTTTCTTTTTTGAAAGTAACATATTGTCAATGGATTTTATTGTTATTTTCTTTCAATATACCAATTTTTTTAATTTATTGGTAAAACCGTTCTCGGGTTTTTTAATTTGGTTTTTAATAAAGTATTATCTGTACATAATTCTAAATGCAAATGAGGCCCAGTGCTATTTCCAGTTGAGCCAACAAAACCAATTAGACTTCCCTGACTGACTTGCTGTCCCACACTAACAACAAATTTATCTTGGTGCGCATAAAGCATCGTTGTTCCATCTTTATGTTGGATGACTACATAATTTCCCCATGAATAATGCGTGTCTGCTACAATTACTTTTCCTTCTTTAGCCGCTTTGATAGGTGTCCCTGTTGGCGCCGCTAAATCAATTCCACGATGGAATTCTGAACCACGTAAGCCAAATTCAGAACTTACAGTATAAGAATCCAGTGGCATGAGGTAATTGGTATCACTTATCGTCACTTCTTTAGCTTCATCATATTGTGTCAACTCGTAAGTCTCGATCAACTGATCCAACTTTTCTCCATAATAGATATCGGTAGCATACGTCCCTGTTAGAGCTTTCGTAGCATCATGGTAACTCGTTGTTTTCGATTTCCAAGTTCCTTGATAAAAAGCTGGATTGCCAATTAAGCCGTTTTTCATTAATTTCGCATAATCTTGGAAGCTCTCTTCATAGCCACTATATCTTCTAAATTGCGCAAGAGTAATAGACAATTGCCCATAGCCATTATCTTCTTGCGTGGCTAGATATACACCTTGCTCTTTAAATGTCCCTTTGATTCCAAATAAATTATAATAAGGTGCTTGACTTAGAACGCTGGATCCTGCGCCTGATTCTAAAATAGCTTGTGCTATGATCACTGAGGCATATAAATCATTTTCTTGTGCGACTTTCCGTGCATCTTCGCCAATTTTTTGAATAAACAGTTCAATGGATTCACTTTTAGTACCTGTCTGACTCTTTGTTTCTTGATATTCGCTCTTATTTACATCAGTTGGATAAATTGGTTCAAGCGAAAATTGACTTAAATCTGGTTGACGGATCGTTGGCGGCGTTGGCTTATGAAAATTTGGTTTTGGTATGCTTACACCTTCAGAAGAACTGGTACTTGCTCCCGTATTCGTACTACTTTGTTCTTCTTGCGTACTGTCTGTTGATTCATCCAGTTCCTGGCTTGACTCAGTCACGTCTGTTTTGTTGTCATCCGTGCTTTCGGTTGTCTCTGTCGAACTAGTCGTTGCGCCTCCCACTGTACTTTCTGTTGTGCTTGTTTCTTCATTCACCTGACTACTTGAATCACTTGTACTTGTCGTTGAATCTGTCGTACTTTCTTCAACAAAAGACGAATCAATTGTTGCCTTATCCTGTTCAGCTGCAAAAACTTTATTCATTTGTGTTGTGGCTGGCGTAGCCAATAACGTAGCCACACAAAAAAGTTTTGACATTTTTTTCATTAAAAATTCCCCTTATCCCTATTTTATTCATTTCGTTCGGCTGAATTATTTTCCTCTGTTTCTACCGCTTCAAATTCTTCTTCAAGAAGCGCTTCAAATTCTTCAACATTCAATTCTTCATTTAAGCGTGCCAGTTCTTCCTCAGGTAGACCTTGTAATTGGCTAAGATCAAAATCTTCTCCCTCTATCGATTCGAGTCCTGTTGTCTCTGGCTCTTCTTCTCTCGAATACCAATACTCTTTATTGACATCTCCTAAACGTTTATAATTTTTGTGCTTTTCAATATTGTATTTTTTGGATAGGAATGGATGAACCCCCCTAATTTTTAAAATACATTCTTGCCCTTTTAAGCTAGCTACCTCATCCGGTTCCATCAAATTACGACCTAATTTTTGGAAGCTTTCATTGTAAGATCCATTGGCGCCTTTAGTCACACTAATATTTCGTTGTTCAATTGTTTCTTTCCCTAACAATTTAGAAATATATTCATGAGTACTTTGTTCCATTCCCCCTAGATATAAGAACGTATCACTAGTACCAATAATCGTTTCCCAAGTATCTTTGTACAATGTTTTTAACTGACTGATATTCTGTAAAATAACATTGGTTGAAATTTCACGACTTCGAATAACGGAAATAACTTTTTCAAAATCAGGAATCTGTCCAATATTCGCAAACTCATCGAGGATACAACGGACATGAACAGGGAGCCTTCCCTTATAATAATTATCGGCTCGATGAACAAGCATATCGAACAATTGTTGGTACATCATACTTGCTAAGAAGTTGAAACTTGTATCGGTATCGGAAAGTAAAATATACAGAATGGTCTTTTTATCCCCAATCGTATCCAATTCCAACGTATCTTTTGAGACCAGCTCTTTGATACTTGGAATATCAAATGGTGCTAACCGTACCCCTAAGCTGACGAGAATAGATTTCGTTGTTTTGTCTCCCGACAATTTAAAAATTTTGTACTGTAGTACCGCAAAGTTTTGCGGATCTTTTTCTTCTAATTCTTGGAATAAAATATCCAACGGACTCACATAGCCTGGTACATCTTCGGGAATATCTGCTAAACGTACCAATTCAACCACACTAGATAACGTTTGATCTTCTTCGACAACTTCCTGTAAAAGATAGCTAAAGATCGCCATTAATAACGCAGTTTCCGCTTTTTCCCAGAAATCATCGCCACCTTTTTTATTCGGATTAGTTGTATTTTTAATCAAATTATTGACAATTTTTAAAATGTCATCTTCGTTTCTTATGTAGTTGAATGGATTATAATGGTTGCAATTTTTTCTTGAAATCAAGTCAAAAATTTTGATTTCATAGCCTTCTTCTTCAAAAAGTTTTCCTGTTTCACTCAATAACAATCCTTTTGAATCACTGACTACATAAGAAGAGTGCATTTGCATCAAATTTGGCTTTACAAAGAAGCGAGTTTTCCCACTACCAGCCCCTCCGACAACGATCACATTTTTATTTCGGTTAAAGTTATCGGCTTTAGTAATTTTCATTCGTCCAGATAAAGACAAGCGTTCTGTTTCAGTTAACAAAATATTGAAAAACTTTTTCTTATCAATAAATGGCGCAATATCTTTACTTGTTCCCCATCTTGCACTACCATACTCTTCATCTGTACGCATGTTCTTCTTGCTATATTTATGGTATAAGACGATCATTAAATACAGAGCAATCCCAATGATACTAGCAAAGTAAGAAGAACCTACAATCGAAAAATGAAACTGCATAGCAGATACTTCACCTGTTAAAGTATCAAACGTATTTAAGAAATTACTAACACTATCTGGCATTGTTCCTTTATTTAACTCAAATAGAATGTAAAATCGGTTAAAAATATAACCAATCACACTACACGCAAAGAGATGAAAAATCAGCCCCATTGGTATTTTGCTTTTCATAGCCATTCTCCTGTTTTTATTTATCATAAAAATTGGGGGTGTGACAAAAGTCTGGTCACAACCCCTATTTCCGAATAAACGGTGTTCCAAAGCCAACTCCTCGAAATAAGCCGAAATGCCACAAAAATTTGAGGAACAATTTTCCTGAATTCCTTCTTATTTCTTGAAGCTGACCACTTCTGTCACAACCTCGTCTTTCTTTCTATTTATTTTTTACTTTATTTTTTTTGAGGTAGAACATGCTTGCTCCAAGTAAAACAATCCCCATTAAGGTAATCCAAATCGATTGCTTTTCTCCTGTTTTTGGAAGCGTACTTGCACTTGCTGTACTACTAATTTTTGCACTCGTACTACTTGTTGGCATAGTGCTACTTGAACTTGAGCTAGATGAACCCGATGCCGTATAAAGTACGGGTGTCTTTGCTTGTGCAGTAGTAACACTTGAACTTGTTGACGTGGATGGATCCGTGCTCATTCCACTAGAACTTGCTGACGTATTTGAACTCGAGCTAGTTGATGTACTTGGCGTTGTACTTGAGCTTGAACTAGTTGACGTACTTGGCGTTGTACTTGAACTTGAGCTAGTTGACGTACTTGGTGTTGTGCTTGAACTTGAACTAGTTGACGTACTTGGCGTTGTGCTTGAAGAAGTAATAGTATCCGCTTTTACAGCTACATTTACGGTTCCTAGATCCAATGTTGCTTTTGTTTTACTGTTTGCTAGATCGATATCCTTAACTTCTAATGGGATATTATATTGACTACTATTTTGTGAATCAACTACTTGCGTTCCCATTGTAATTCCCGTAGCAGTATAGCTTAGTGGAATCTCTTTGATATCTATATCTTTTTTCAATTTAACTTTTGTGGTTACAGATACTTTGTGATCTGGTTTATTCACTGCAGAGCTCACTTCTAGATCAGCTATAGTACTATCTGTAGTTGTAACAGCTAAGCCAGTAATTTCAAATTTCCCACTATAATTTGGTCCGTCTCCATAATAAATCTTATCGTATCCTGGAACCCCTGTACCAGGTCCGGTAACAGTTTGACCATTTCCTGCTAAACGTTCTATCCATTCACCTCGTGCAGCACTTACTGACGTCCAAGTTGGTACATCAAATGTGAAAGTATATTCAGTTCCTAACTTATTAGATGTCATTTCATGATTTTGTTTTTTCACTTCCTCCTGAAAAATACCATCGACATAGGCTGTTTTACCTTCATCAATCAGTTTCTGACCTAAATTTTCACCATTATAATCTCCTAAATAAATAGCAAAACTATTTTCTGGATAAGATACAACTACTGCACCGCATATTGTCAGCGTTGCAAGAATCCCTAGTAACTTTTTACGTTTCATTTTCTTTCTCCTTTCTTAAAGACCGACTACTTTATTTTCTTTTCCTGCTTTTTCTTTTTTCTTATGCTCTTTTTGTTGGTCCAGGCTTTTAATATTTTGCGTATTGGCTTTGTCAATCCCTTTATTGGTGATTTCACTCAGCTTCGCTTTCTTTCCTCTCACTGTTTCTGGCTTTTCTAAATTGATGGACATATTTCCTAGTTCAGCAAAAGCTTTTTTCAGATTTGGGTCATGACGGCTATGATCATAACTTATATTGCCATTCGTTTTTTGCTGTTCTTCTCGATTATTGGTTTTTTGTTGTTGATATTTCTTGTCAAAAAATTTCTCAAGCCGAACAATTCCAAATTTTTCAAATAGTTGAACTGTAATACTAATTGCAGCTCCTGTTAATGCCACCCCACCTAGAGCCATTAATCCTGAAATCGTCGATGCCGTTAGGATTGGTCCCAATACTGCCGGTACTAGGAACAAACCGACCCCACCAAGTAAGGCTGTCACACCTAGAATAATGGCAATCGTCTTCCAATTTCGTCGGAAGAATTTCCGCACTTTGTTTTGGTTGTGTTGGTTTCGCTCCATTTCTTTTTGTTTGACATAAGAACGCGCATCCAAACCTAATTTTTTCGCTCTTCTTACCAAAAGACGTTTACGAACAAAGCGAATAATTTTTGGTAAGTAATAACTTAGACAAATAGCTGTAAAGGTTGCAATAACCGCTGGCATCACTACAGGTATCAATTGGAACGGTAAAGCAACGGTCATCCAAGTCATACATAATGGCCAAGCGGCGATAGGCCACAGATTCAACAAATAACGTAACCAGCGAATCCCGCGTGAAGCACGTTTGTTGCGGTTTTTGTGCCAGAAGTAACGGCCTAAGCCGCGTTTTTTCTTCTTATCATTGGATTGATTTTCTTCATCTCGTGCAATTGCAGCTGGCTCGGTATTCACACCAACATTTCTATTTTTTCCTTTTCTTGGATTATTGCCATTGTCTTTTGTTGTCTTTTCCTTTGGTCGTTCATCCTCTAACTGTTTATTTTTTGGGGGAATCGGTGGAGCTGGGCGTTTGTTCCGACGTTGATTGTTTTCTTTGTTGTTTTCTTCAAGATCGGTTTGTGTTTCCCCTTCTGTTCGAGAATCTTTTACTGGATCTGGCTCTTGATCCTGACGATTTTTTTGACCTTTTCGTTTATTTTTGTTCTTTTTGACATTTGTTTCTTCCAAATCAGTTTGTGTTCCACCTTCGACACGTGTTGTTTTTGGCGGTACTGGTGGCACTGGTCCTTTATTTCGACCGTCTTTGCCTCGTCCCTCTTGGTCACCACCAATATTTTGGCCTTGGTCATTTCCTTTGTTTTCTTGCTCTTTTGGTGGTTTTGGCGGTACTGGTGGTACGGGTCCTTTATTTCGACCGTCTTTGCCTCGTCCCTCTTGGTCCGTCCCTACACCTCGATGCTCAAAAATTTTGTTTTTCTCTTGCTCTTTTTGTCGTTCTTTTCGTTGAACATCCTGTACTAAAAACTCTAATGTACCAGCAAAATGTGGACCTTGTGTACGATCAAAGTCTTGGTCTTCTTGACGATGTACAGTGATTTCTGATTTTACAACTTGGTGTTCTTTTTTCAAGTTATCCAGTTGATCCGCTAGTTTCTTCGCCTTTTCTACGAGTACGTCAATTGGCTCCTCTTCTCTAGGATCAATCACCGTCGCCCATTCTGCTTTTCCTTTATTTTCTTGTGAAATAGCTTTTTGTTCTAGACCATTTTCATTTTGAAGCTCACGTAAAACTTTGATGATCTCAGCTTTTTCTGCTGGTGGAATCGTATCATTCGCTTCGATGTCTCGGATTTTTTGCGTAATTAATTCTGCACGCTTTGCAAGAATACCAATTTTCGCTGCGCCGAGCATCTCCTGATCGTAAGTAAACTCCGCTGCACTGGTAGTTAACTCATCGGTTAATTGACCAATCCGTACCCAAACAGCTTGTTTGGCTAAGCCTTGAGACACTTGACTTTCATGGAAAAGCCCATCATTTTCTGTAGAAACTTCTTTCGTCGCAATCGTATTGGCTTGCGTATTTTTATCTGCTTGTTGCAATTCATTTTCAGCTTCTTGTTCAGACAAGTGCTCTACAGGAAATTCTAGTTTTTGACCTTTCAATTGATCCAAGTCATGAGTCAAGTCAACCTTCTCTTTTTGCAACTCTTTGATTTCTTTACTCAAGCGTTTCGCTTCTTGACGCAAAATAGGCTCTCGATTTGTTCCTTGTGCTTCTAGTAACTGAAGTTCATTCATCTGGCGACTACTAATTAAAACTGCTAACTTCAACTCTGTTCGCTGTAATTTTGCTTCTACTAATAGTTGAGCTGATTTGGCTTCTGCTTCTTTCGCTTTCATCAACTTGATGTGCACACTCGAACGATGACGCGTACCTTCTTCATCAGATCTTGTTTTTCCATGGATCGGAATCTTAATCTCTGAACGCTGAGTCTGAGGCTTCGGATCAACTATTTCAGCTTGGTCTTTTCTTCCTGGAACATCCATAGCACCTGGTTGAACCTCTACGTTAAAACCTAATTCTTTGGTTTGAGCCAATAAAGCTTTGATTTTGCTTCTGGTTTCTTCAAAAGTAGATAAATCTTTTTCTTGTTCACTTTTTTTGAGTTCAGAAATTTGGCCAAATGCTTCTAAACGTTTATATGATTCTACTTGTTCTGAGAGCACGACTTCAATCTTCGCTGCTGTTTCACGAATCAAGGATGCCCGTTTCCCAGTCGGCCTTTGGACTTCACTTTGGTAATCTCTTAACAGCGTTTCAAGCAAGGAATTCCCTTCTTGTACTTTCTTAACTTCATGTTTTCGCTGTTTTCTCAAATTATCACGGATTTTATTAAATTCCGCTTCCGCTTTTCTTTCTTTGTCTTGGTAATTTCGATGTTTTCTAGCTTCAGATAACTTGATCTTGTACTGTGCATAGCTTTCTCGGCCATAGCTTTCCGTAAACTTGTCCATATTCCAATCTTCATAGATATCTTTTTGCTGGAAAACCTCTAAGCGGGTAATTTCACTTTGAACCCGGAGAATCCCCTCATTGGATCTTTCAATAATATCGTTGTATTTTTGTTCATCTTGGTTACCTAGCGCGATCATCCCAATTGCTGCTTCTTTTTCTAAAAGATAGACGGTTTCTTGCGTTTTGAGATTTTCCATGGTCATTTTAAAGATGACCGCGGCTTCTGTTTTTAAGTTCTCTTTATATTTACTAGCAGAAAATTCTTGTTGTGCTGTTTCATAGACAGACTTTTCATGGCTAGGAATCGTTGCACTTCCATGTTGGGTACCATAAAATTCTTCAATTGATCGAAGCATAATCTTCACTCCTTTAATTCTTAATCAAATCTGTTTGTTAATATAATTTGCTGTGAAAATGCTCCCAGAAATTGTCCGTTGGAATTCTAGAAATTTTCAAAAAATCAGCACTCAATTTTTCCATATCTAAACTATTTTCAGCTAATACCAAATCATATTGATTCAAATAAGTGTAATCAATTAGTACATCGTCTCCTGTATAAATATCTAACTTTGTTAGAAATGGGTAACGTTGTTTAATCAATTTTTTATAAAGCTTTTCTACTCCCTTACTACTATTGAAGAAAATTGCAACACTTTTTTCTTTAAGTGATGGTTCGACAATATCAATCAGTTCTTCGGTATCCATATACATTTCAATAAAAATTTCTTTCATGCGTGAAGAACCAAATGGAATGAGCGAAGATAACCCATTTTTGACAAACTCTTTTTCAAATTGATCAATCAGCCATGGTGAGCGTTTCACAATTTGATAATAAAAAATTTCATGGTAGTCGATCATAAAGGAATTCCGATTAGAAGAAAGCAAAACAATCCGATACAACGCACTTTTTTTCTGTGGTGTTAATAGCTCGGACAAGTTAATTCTTTCAAAATACTGGTAGAAGAATTGAACGGTTAACCGATAGAGTTGCTTTTCTTCCTGATTTAATTCCTCGTATTCGACAATCTTGTGACTAATATAGCTGGCATTCACATTTAGCAAATCCTGAATGTTGAATTTTTCGAGTTCAAATCCATACTCCTGTTTCAATACATCACACAGTTGCGGATTGCCACACATAACATCATATATTTGATTGACAACATCATCTCCTATTGGTCGAATATTTTTTGATTTTAAATTATAATGCTTATTTCCAATTCGAATAATACCAATCAGTAAAAAGAACACTAGCTTCAGATAAAGATATAGCTGCTCATTCTGGTTACCACTATTGGAAAATAATCGATTGCATTGAAATAATGCATCATAAATTAGCTTATATTGCGGTAAACTCGTCTGGTCATAAATTTCTAGATACATTTGACAAAAAAATTCTCGAATTTGTTTTTCATCTCCTTGAATAGACAGAGATGGCATACTTTCAATTTCGATCTTTAAGTTTTTTTCTTTAAAAAAAAGATTGGTTCGGCTGATCATTCTGCGAATACTTGTTTCACTGACAAAGATCTCTTTACTCAGTTCTTTGATTGTTAGTTCACGCTCAAAAATCATTTTTAAAGCTTGAACGGTTGTTGAAGCATTGAGGATTTGTGAAAATAAATCACTCAAGTTCATATTCGCAGGTAAATTAAGCACAATCTTTTTATTTTCTAGTTCGCGTAATTCTGCAGGAGCGTATTTTTCATTAAAATCATGAATATCTCCTAAAATCGTTTTATCGATCACATGAAGGCGATCGGCAATAAGCGTGATATCATTGATATCTTTGTTCACTAGTAAGACGATATTAATCTGTCTTTCTGTTTGTTTTTCTAAAAAATTAATGATGGTAATCACATCCCTATTAGAAAATCAATCACCAACTTTTTATGACTATCAGCCAAATTGTAGATTATTTTTCTTTTTCTTCTCTCTTTTGCTGAGATCTTCGCTGATCTGCCTGATTTTGTTGCTGACTTTTCGCTTCTGCTTCAGCACGCAAGTCTTTCAGAGACTTTCTTTCTTGTTGCTGCCGCCTTCTACCAACAACCTGCTTCAATTCCTCTTCAAAGCTTCTGTTTCTTACATTTGCTCCTGAAAACGGTGTTGGCGTTGGACCTTCAACTATTTTATCTACTAGACCTTTCTCACTTCGGTCTTTTTGGCGTTGCTGTACAGCATTTTTCAATTCCTCTTCAAAGCTTCCGTTTCTTACATTTGCTCCTGAAAACGGTCTTGGCGTTGGGCCTTCAACTATTTTATCTACTAGACCTTTCGAGCTTCGGTCTTTTTGGCGTTGCTGTACTGTTTTTTTTAATTCATCCTCAAAAGAACGCTCATTTTGAGGTGGAGCTGGCGGTGGAGGAACGATTGATTCCCCCACTCCCATTAATGGCTCCGATTTTTTTTCTCCCATAATGGTCGTTTCTCCAAAAGTAACATGTTTTTCACTTTTAGAAGATCCACCACTTTTTAAAATACCTTTAGGTGCTTGCGTTTTGGAATGAGTCAGATCTTCTGGAGTGACTACCTTATTTTCTTTTGTGGTTAACTCCATGATATTCGCCCCTTTTATTGATTTTTATCCTGAGTTACTTTTTGGTATTTCCCCTAAAAAAGGCTTTAATTCATATTTTGTTGTTCTTCTAATTGCTTGTGGTATTCTTCTAATTGTTTTTGATACGCTTCAAGTTGTCGTTGATACTCTTCTAGTTTTTGTTGCTCAGCTAATTGGCGCTGATATTCTTCTTGTGCTTTTTGCTGCGCTTCTTGCTGTTGTCTGGCAGCTTCTTCTGCTGCTTGTTGCGCTTCTTGCTGTTTTTTTGCTTCTTCTTCTGCTTGTTGTTGTGCTTCTTGTTGTTTTTTCGCTTCTTCTGCTGCTTGTTGTTGCGCTTCTTGCTGTTTTTTTGCTTCTTCTGCTTGTTTTTTCGCTTCTTCTTCTTTGGCAACTTCCGCTTGTACTACTTTGATTTTTTCAATTTTTTCAGAAAAACTTTTTTTCTGTTCCGTATTTTTGACTTGTTCAAGTGATTGCTCCACTTCTGCTAATGTTGAAAAATCAGCTGTTTTGTCAATATTGCCTTCTGAATCATAAAATTTATTCAGATTCGATTGAATTTGTGTCGCTAATTTGATTTGAGAAGAAGCATTCTCTAAAATTTGATCAATACTCTTTTTCCATTGATCAGCCACTTTCAAGTTCGTCACTTGATTGTTGATTTTTTCAATTTTACTTGATACAATCGACGCTTTTACAGGTAAAGAAGCATTAATTTTCTCTCCTTTGATTGCTGTTTCATTTCCAACAAATAATTTATTGATAATCTCTTGAAGATCCTTCTTATTCCTGATTTGTCGAATTTTTAACGCAGCCTCTTCAATCTCTTCTTGAATCTTTTCAAGATTTTTTTCCGAAATATTTTTGGTTTCTTCTTTTTTATTTAGTCTTTCTTTGATACCGTCTACTGTCTTCGTTACTGTTTCTAAATCATCGTCATTCACGTTTTCTGCTAAGTAACCTTGCTCGTTCATTAGTTGAGTAAGTTTTTTTTGAATTAATGTGATTTCCGCCCCCTGGCTCTTTAAAACATTGACTTCTTTGTAGTTTGTAGAGTCCGTCGTACTAGCTTGTTGCGTATTTTTCTTATAAAAGAATGAACCGAATAAAACGATTAGAAGAACGATCACTACGACAGGCATCATGATCTCGATCCGTTTCAAATTTTTTAAAATACTGCTGTCTTTAATAGTTATCCCTCCATAGTTTGGTTCGACTAACTTCGAGTTCGGTCAAGTGAAACAATTCTATCCAAATTTTGATTCGCTTTGTTGGCCTTTTCAACAGCCTTAGATACAACTGCTTTCAACGATTGTTTTTGTGAATGAGCTTTACTTTGAAATTTTTCTTTTTTTAATGAAATGGAATCTCTGGAAATACCTGGACTACCTTTTTTGATAGAACTTTTGTTGGTTGTGGCTTTTGTCAAGTCCACTTTTCCAGTTCTTCTAAGAATAAAACCTTTGATTTTCTTGCCAAGATCCACTAATGAGGCAAAAAGTTTTCGTAAGATCCCCATTGATTGCTTAGGCATTTTTTCCATCCCATTTTCAAGTTGTCTAATTTCCGGATCCTTTTCTGGACTAATATTCATTTGCTTCACTCCTTAATTTGCTGTTTCTTCAGTAATTGTGACCGTCTTTCCATTTTCATCTGTCGTCACAGTTGTTTCTAATGGGGCATCTTCTTTTGTCGTTCCATCTTGTGTAAGTTGTACTTCAGATTTCAATTTTTCATAAGATGGTACCCATAAGAAGGTCCCTGTGTTTCCGGCTAATTCATAGGTTGAATCCCCTTCAGAAACTGTGAATGTCACTTCATCTACCTCACCTGATTCCGAAGTTCGTGAAATCTGATACGTTGATTTTTCTTCTTCCACTTCTTGTGAAACAATCCGATAATTGAAAGTATGTGATTCTTTTTGACCATTCGGTTCTTCTTTGACCTGCACATATTTATCTTGATAGAAGGTAATCGTAAACGTTGTCTCTCCTGTTTTTGATTCCCAACTATTTTGATATAAAACATCAGACCATTTTTGATTCACCAAATTGGTTAAATCCTCATCAATCTCTTCTTGTTGGTTCTCTGATTCTTTCAATAATTCTTGGTTTGGATAAAGATAAATTTCCTCATTATCTTCATTTAGATACATCACGGTTTGACCTGATTTTGTCTGCAATTTAAATTTTTTGCTTCCTTGCTTGTCATCTTTCAATACCATCGTATCGCCAGTTAAAGAATAGGTCCCTTTACTTAACCAATCAGATGCCGTATAGCTACCATCTGATTTCAATTCAACGATCATGTCATCCGACCGATTAGAATACCAGGTTCCTTGATAGACCACTGCATTCCTTACGGCATACTCACTAGAAGTTGTTACACGACTATTTTTTTGATTGTCTTGACTTTCTGCTGTCGCTTCATTTCCTGTTTTTTCTCCTGCGAAGAGAGAAAAAATGATAATTACTACAACAAAAAAGAGACCGATAACCGATAGGATAGCCATACGTTTGCCTTCTTTTGTTTCCAAAATATTTTTTAACATTTTACTCCCCACCTTTCTAACTATTCTTTAGTTGCGTTGGTTAACCCATAACCAGAAATCGCTTGATTATGGATATCGTAAGTGTTACGTTTGACCGTTCCACCGGAATTTCCTTCGATTGTTTGAATGATATTACCATCTGAATATTCGACAATCCCGACATGGTCTTTCCCTGTCTTCGTGCCTTTCCAATCGAAGAAGATCAAATCTCCTGCTTGTGGTGTATAGTCCTCGTCAGTTGATTTATAGCGCTGATTGTTTTTGTACCAGTTAACCATATCAATCGTATTTCCTACTTTTGGTACTCTTCCTTGATCAATATATCCTACTTGGTTAGCCACCCATGAAATAAAGATAGAACTCCATTCCACTTCACGGCTAAAACCATACCATTTCCAATATCTAGAACCGTCGGAATTCCCAATTTCATCTTTTGCGATTTTCACCAATTCATCATCATCTTTCATGATATGTTGTGTAATCAAATCAACATAAAACATGTTGCCGTACTTATAACGCCAGTTGTAGCCACGTTGTTCTGCGATTGGGTGTTTGTATTCTGTAATTTGTCGATTGCTTTTTTCAGCTGCAAAATCTTTTGCCCAATCAAACGAATAGTCAATATTTTTCGCTGCTAACCATGTTAAAAAACCACCGCCATAATTGTAAGCTTGAACTGCAGCATACTCACTTAAATTCAAACTTTTGGCTTGTTTTAATAATGTTGCTAAATATCTTGTTCCTACATCGATTGATTCCTCTGGGGTATCGATGGTATTAGGCTCTTTTCCTTGCGATTCACTCGCCTGCATAATATCTGGTGTTTGTT
This sequence comes from Enterococcus sp. VV15, assembly GCF_005236045.1. Classification (NCBI taxonomy): domain Bacteria; kingdom Bacillati; phylum Bacillota; class Bacilli; order Lactobacillales; family Enterococcaceae; genus Enterococcus; species Enterococcus sp. VV15. The sequence continues at coordinate 9,698 of NZ_QPTY01000032.1, read as the reverse complement.
CGTCTAATCCACCCGATTCTTCCCAAATAATGGCTAAAATCAAGTTTTCATAGCCAACGATCTCGTATTTTTCAGCTGCTTTTTTAACTAGTTCACGCCATTTCGTAATATTTGCTGGTGGATTCAATAATTCTCCTGTCAATCCACCACTTCCTGCATGATAGCCCGTATTACTTTCATAATTAAAGGCAAGATCATCGAAGAAAATCGCAGGATAATTATAGTATTTTCGATTAATTGGACGAACTTCCTTCACAGCCATTCTAAATTTCTGATTTGCATAACCGAGTAGTTGTCCTCTTTTAACTTTTTCTCCTGTCTTCACTTGAATATCTTCAATTTCCCAATAGCAAACGTCTTTATTGATATTAGTCCACAGCCATAAGCTATCAGGACCTACCCCACCGATTGAAGCATCGAGAGTTGCGTAGACAGGTACTCGACCATCGACAGTGATGGTAATTCCAGTATTGATCGTATTTGTATCTCTGCCACGATACCCAAAATTTCCTGTAACAGTAGCAGTATTTCCTTCACCTAATGGACTATCAAGGAAAATTTTATTTTCAAAACGATCTAAATCTTGGATTGGATAGTAACGATCTTGCGCATCTTCACTTAATGTATCGGGGTTTTCATCTACAAACTGCTGAAGTGTTTTGACATTCACATTCATTGTCGCAATGTTTTGTGTTTCATTGACTTTTTCAACTGTTTCGTCTCCTGTATCTGGGTCAATCGTCGTAATCGTTTTTTCCGTTTCCCTTGTTTCTTCCGTCACTTTGTAATTAAAGGTGTATTCATGAATTTTTTCCATCTCGCCTTTAATCGTTGTAGCACCGAAAATATTGGATGAACTCGAGATTTTCTTATCAATGTCATACACTTCATATTTTGCATTGAGATAATACAAATATTTATCTCCATCTGAGCTATACAGAAACTGTTCTGGATCAGAAGCCGCCCCATTAACAAGAAAATAAACCTTATCCTTTTCTTCTTTTAATTGTTGGTAACGTTCATAAATTTCCTTGTTTTTCGTTGCATCCAACCAAGTTACGTGTTGATAGGCTTGCGTAATTGCCATGTCTTCTGTCTTTATCGTGAACAAATCTACGATAAAGAGCCATAATGCTAAGACTGCGCAGACTACCGCAATCACCACACTGCAGATAGCAACAATAATGATGGATGTTCCCAAAATCGGGATAATCATGATAATCGCTAAAATAATCCCAAAAATATTTAGATTACCATCATTATCTCGGCCAAATTTATCCAATAATTTTTGCAAAAATAAACCTTTTGCTTTCGATTTTTTTGACTTCTTTGAACTTATTTTTTTATCTAATTTCTTACGGAATTTGATTTTCTTCGATGCACTGACCGTTCGTCCTGTTTTTAGAATTGAACGCTTACCTTGCGCTCCACCTGCTTGAGCAGTGGACGAACTTGCTGAAGTAGATGAACCTGTCCGGAAAAGCGAGCGTTTGCGTCCGCCACCAGGATTCAAGCTTTCTTTAGCTTTTTGTGCTTCTGTCATCATCCGCTTCTTCTTCCGATCAAACCCAGGAGCCACTCCGCCCATTTTTCCAATCGGATTTCCATCATACATGGTCGATTTCTTAATTCCCTGAGCTCTTCTTAACGCTTGTAATCTGCGTCGCCTATTTATTATTTGACTTCTTGCACTAGGTAACGATGTTTTTGGAAGAGACGACTTGTTTCGACTGATCACATATCTCTTAGGTATGGTTCCAGCCGTTCGCTGTGTCTGATAATCGGAGTACCGATTTAAGGTATAGTTCCTACGACTAACATGACCGGTTCGATAACTTCTCATTCTCTCGCTGTTTCTACTTTCGTATTTCAATGATTCATCCCTCATTTACCTCCTGATCTTCACCAGGTTTTGTTGACATCATTTTGTATAAATGAGTATGTTTTGGAAACTTATCATAAAATGGCAAGGTTGTGTCACCATAAACGAGAAGACCTGCTCCTTCGTTGGTATTGATCATAAATTTCTCTTGTTCTTCTGAGATATCAAATAAGCGAATCAACTGCGTTCGGTCTGATTTTGCTTGATTGAGCATCATGACAAAATCACTATTGGAAAGCATTCGTCTTGCTAAATCAGACAAAAGTAAGGTTTCAACGTTTTGGGTGATACCAGTAGGGATAGCTCCCCATTTTCTGGCACGACTCCATAACTCAAAAAAGTAATTCGCTGCATAATCATTGGTGAACAACAATTGCATCTCATCAATGTATAACCATGTCCGAACACCTTTGCTTCTATTTTCTGTGATTCGGTTCCACACTTGGTCTAACACAATGAGCATTCCCATTGTTTTAAGCTGTTTTCCTAAATCTTTGATATCGTAAACAACCAATCGTTTATTGATATCGACATTCGTTTCATTTGAAAAAACAGACAAGCTTCCTTCAATATAAATTTCTAGATCCATCACTAATAACTTAGCTTCTTCTTCATGTTGCTGTTTCAGCAGATCATAAAAGTCTAGTAACGTCGGTTGTCGGTTGATCCCTTCTTGATAGAACTTTTCATATAAATGGCGACAAACTCGGTCAATCAGTGTTTTTTGTGTAGAAGTTAAGCCAATAGTTCCCCCAATAATCAAATCAAATAAGGAAATCAAAAACTCAGATTTCATTACAATCGGGTCAACATCGTCTCCATAATGTTCATTGATATCTAAAGGATTGATATGTGTCTTTGAATCACTGGAGATTTTAATCACTTCGCCCTTAAAATTTTCCGCAATTAATGTATATTCTCTCTCTGGATCAATAATAATGACTTCATCTTTTTCGTCTCGTAGTAACACATTGACGATTTCTCGTTTCACAGAAAAACTTTTACCTGATCCTGGTGTTCCAAGTACAAACCCGTTCGGTGCTTTTAATTGTTTTCGATCAATTGAAATGATATTTTTTGTAATGGCATTGACCCCGTAGTATTTCCCATTCTCCTGAATCAATTCAGATACTGTAAAAGGTAAAAAAATAGCTGTACTTGCTGTTGATAAGGTTCGATCTACTGGCATAAGGTTGTTCCCAAAAGGTAAAGCAGATTGTAAACTAATTTCTTGCATATAATCTAGAATAGAGAACTTAAAACCATACCTACGTCCAACTGAAAACACTTCTTCTTTGATTTCTTCAAGCAACCGTTGTTCATGGGCATTGATATAAATCAAGCCTGTAAGTGAAAAAAGCTTCTGCCCTTTATTCTGTAAATCATCGAGTAAACTTTCCGCTTCTTTTAATGAATAGGTCAATTCATACGGTAACATGTCAAAATCGTAGCCATTTTTCAATGCTTTTTTCTGTTCATCAACTTTTTGTTGTTCCATAAATGCTAGCTTCGTACGAACTAAATCAAATGCATCCGATTGTTCCATTGGTTTGATTTGGAAAGAAATTAGTAATTCCCGTGGAATCTCCAATAAATCAAACAAAAATTGATCCGATAATTCTGATGGGTATTGTTCCAAATAAATGACTTGACCCAGTTCTTTATCCAATTCAATCCATTTTTTGTTCTTTTTAAAATTGATTGAATTTGGTAATAACTGTGTTCGATCCTCAATATTAGATGATTGATACGTTTGATTAAAAATCTTAGCGGTTAACTGATTTCTTTCTTCCCCAGTCAAGCAATGAATAGAAGAACCAATTTTTTGAGAATAATTTTCAAAGCGATCCAATAACAAGTGAAGTTCTTTTTTAGCAATTTCATAACTGCCATGACTTTGAGTAAAGGTAAAAATAATCGATTTCTTGTACCCATTTTTATCTTCTTCCACTTTTTCAGAAACAATTTGATTCATTTCATCACGATAATGGTTAAACGAATCATCTTTGTGAGGATATAGCACAATGCTTTTCAGTTCATCCGTATGTCTTTTTACTTTATTTAATGTCAGCTGCACATTTGTTCGTTGATCTAAAGAATTTAAAAAATCACAATAACGAGAAAAGATGTTAATCTGATTTTCCTCAGATGAAAGCTGATAATTGATATCGGCAATTTCAACAGACACCGAATATTTTCCTTCTTCTAAAAAACAGATGCCATCTTCATACATTTTCTCGTACGGTAGAACACTTTCAATTTTCGTCATATCTTTCTTTACTTTTTTTCCTGTTGCTTTTTCACTATGTACTCGTTGTTTGAACATCTTGAGCATAGCTATCCTCTCCTCTTCCTAAAAGTGACTATTTAGAGAATTGATGTTCTTCCGATTTTTTGAAAGAACATCAACCAACTAAATGTGTCATGCCTCTCTAACTTCATTCATTTTATTTGTATTTTCTTTTTTAACTTTTTTTCCAGGATTTAAGTGATATTTCAAAAAATATTTCATGAATACTTCAAAAGCAAGGCCATGTTTTCTAAACCAGCCAAAAGAAACAACTGGAATCGAAAGAATAATCATGAACCAACTTGCAATATCCATACTCATCCCTAAAATCTTGATTAATACAACACTTAACACGATGTTTAACACAATCGCGACGCTCACACTTAAAAGTTGTTTCATACTCATGCCAGCGATGATTTTTTCTTTGTATTCTTTGATATCCTTTGGAACTTTTACTTCAATTGCCATCGTTTTGCTCCTTTTTGTAAATTAAACTTAGGCAGAAACAAGTGTTTTCGCCCAGCCTTTTGTTTTATTGATGGAGAATAACAAAGCAATCATGTAAATTGTAATCCCGAGGATAATTCCCCAAACACCATTACTGTAGTTATTCAAAATTTCCTCAAAGATAAATGGATAAATCACTAATACGAGGCCAATAAAACATGATTGTAATCCGGTAGCTGCAAAGTTTTTGAAAAAGTTTTTCGCCAAAGACGAAAACTCTTGATTTGGCAAAGCACCCATTGGAATCGGCGCCATTGCGCAAAAGATATACAATTCTAAAAATCGTATGTAGATCGTTACTTGAATCAACACTCTGACAACTAACGCAGCCAAAAACATGATACAAAAGACCAGTAAGATCACTAATTGATCCCACCAAGCTAATGACTTAATCACCGCTTCAACACGTGCATATAAATCGTTCAAATGGCTTTGACCAGCACCATTCAAAATACTCCTTGTGAGTGACGAGGTAATAGCAATGATTCCATCCAAAATAACTTGGATTTTTAGAATCACGATATAGCATAAAACAAATTTGATAAATGCCTTGATTATCATTTCAAATCCTAAAGTCGCTGCCCCACCTGCGCCTTCTACTTTCATCGAAATTTTTTGAAATTCCAATAAGATAAAAATAGCTAATAAGGCATAAGCAACTGGACCAACAACTGTTTTTTGCAAATCAATGACAAATACATAGGCATTGTACAAATATTGTTGTAGATCTAAACTCAAAATATTTCTTAAATCTTCTCCATTCAGATAATACATAATCTGTTTGAAGATATTCATTACTGCTCCGCCCAATTAAGACACTCCCTTATTGTTTAGCGACCTCCTACTAAAGAACCGACATCGAATGATGAACTAAACCATAGCGCAGCTACAAGAATCAGCATCCCACCGACAACTTGCCAAATCGCTGTTTGTAACTGTGGTCCGTTTTTATCTTTCAATGCACCAGCCATCATTACGATTCCCCAGATCAGCCATAATCCTCCACCAACTTGTGTAAACTTTGTAATCAAACTAAATACTTGTGACAGTAAATCTGTATTTGACATTCTTTTTTACTCCTTTTCTATTTAACTGTTTTTATTTTTAATAAAAGACATTTGACTATTTAATTTTGCTTTATCGCACCTTCCCCCTATTAAAAAAAGATATGTATCATTTATACCTGATACACACCTCTTTTTTTTTCTCGTTTTTTAAAGATAACTACCGTTTTTATTCTTATAAACAAAATACTTAGATAGATCCACTCGTTAACGTGATTCTCTAGTCGACAAATAAACGGTTGGTGTTGGTAAGCTTCCTAAACTACTGATTGAGCTTAAGGAACTACTTCTAGAATGACGATCCAAGGTCGACATTCTACTTTTGTGGCCGTTATCTTTGAATCGTTTAGCTTTAACTGAATACTCACGTTTTCTGCTTGAATATTCCTGTTCCCTTGTTTGGTTTTTCCGCTCCATACATTTATACATAAAGCGTATAAACTTAAATGGTGCAGGAATAATTTTCACAAAAACTAACAAGATGATTTTACAAGCTAAGCGAAACAAACAGAACAAGCCAGTAATCAAACAACAAACACTAGACATCATTTCCACCTCTTTTTTATTTAATGAATATATTCATGTTAGTAGTATTTTTTCTTCTTTTTCATTTTGCGTCATTTTTTTCTTTTTTTTTATTTTTTTGTTGGATTACTCTAGCAAAAACTAGCGCAAATAATGCTCTCTTGGCTTCGTAAGTGGTGTACGTCTACGAATTGCTGATTTTGACTGTTCTAACGCACGAGTTTTGATAGTAGCTAGTGTTTGAAGTGAGGTGGCTTTCATTTTTACTGACGAATACCACCGTGCTCCTTCGACTCGATTTTTTAATAAACTCATGACATACATATCTGGCAACACTAAACCGGGTGTTGCTCGACCAATCATATCCTTGGTGAAAGCTTCACTCAGACGTGAATTCAAATGTGGATAATCCACTAAAAACAATAATTTTTTCCTCAGTTGTAACGTCTCTGCTTCTAAACATAACTTGAAATCTCTTGGTATGTTCGGAAGAGTCAATTTTTGTTGGTTCATGTTAATCAAATAGATATAATAATCACTTAGATAAAAATTTCTCTCATAATACGCAAGACAATTTTGTTTAAATATTGAGCTAGAAAGCTCTTTTTTTAATGCTAGTTCTCGTATATCTTTGAAACGCTTGTATAAATTCTCCGTTGTATCATAGGGCCTTCGATGTTTATCAAATGCCGAACGATTAGCCTTTAATTCACTATGGACATACACTCTCGAAACAAACGGATACTTACTAGCTGCTTTATCTAATAATCGAATCCACCAATTTTTCATACTCTCTTCCTCCACTTCTTTTTGTAACTACACTCAATTTATCTACTAAAATGATACGAAAGAACGAAAAACAAAAAAGAAACTTTTTCAAAAAAGTTCTAAAATAAAAAAAGATGTTGCAACAGCTCACAACATCTTTTCAGAATTCTCATTCAACTATTTATTTTCCAAATAAAAGAGCGAAGAGGTTGTGACAGAAGTGGTCAGCTTCAAGAAATAAGCTACTGCTGGAACACCGTGTATCAGAGGTCGTGAAAAAGCCGTTCAGCTCCGATGAAAATAAGAAAAAATTTTCGAAACCGTTTTCCATTTTTGCAAAAATTTTGGCTTATTTCGAGGAGTTGGTTTTTGAACACCGTTTATTCAGAAATAGGGGTTGTGACCAGACTTTTGTCACAACCCCTCACTCTTTTAAATTCTGGATTCAAAAAATGCTACTATTTCCTAATTTATTAACCCAGAAACGGACAACTCATTTCGCTAGTTACGATTGACTAACGTTCTTGTTGTTGCTTCTGTTGCGGTCTACTTTTCGGCTTTGAGGCCATCTTCTGTTTTAGCTCTTTGCAAAGAGATCCGAGACCTTTCTTCTTGCCTTTTTTATTTTGTTTCTGTTCATGTTCTAGTAATATTTTTTGTTTTAACGCTTCTGTCTTCACATCAATAGCAGATAATCGTTTCGTTTCTTGAGAATGACTAGCGTGAGGCCCTTTCGTTCGTTTAGGTTTTTGCGGGGTTGGTCGCCCACGTAAGTTTTCATAAATTGGTTCATCTGATTCTTTTGCTCCAATTCGTCGTAGTTCTTCTTTCAACTGATGCGCTTCATTCTTCTCACTGTCTTTTCTTTTTCGTTTAAATGCTGCTCTTCGTTTATTTGGGGATTGACCTGTTTGTCGTTTCTCTACATCTACTGGCATCAAACATTCTCCTTTCTACAAAAATATTCATTCGCACATTTAGTATAGACTTTGCGACAATCAAAAAGCGGTTCGGAGCAAATTATTCAAAAATAAAAAAAATGTGAACCAAAATAAAAAAAATGTGAACCAACAAAGTAAGACGAACTAAACGTTTTTTGAACAAAATACTCTAAGAAGCAAACTTCACTGCTTACTCAACTTCATTCCTTTTTTTAATGAGATTGCCTTATAAAAATCACTGTTTGAGAAGTTTTGAAACGCTTCCCTTCCTGTAAAAAAATCTCGACAGTCGCTAGTTGAATGGCTAGATGACTTTTTCGCAATAAATTAACGTTCGCTATTTTTAGACTTACCTAGCTTTATTAGTGCTGATATTCTTTTGTAACTGCGTCGTCCTTGTTGTTTGAGCTTGATTGCTTTTGGTCGTCGCTTGTTTGATGACAATAGCCAGTGGCTGTCGTTGTTGCATTCCCGCTAACTCAGCCATCAATTGTTGCTTTTTCTGTTCTAATTGCACCATTTTTTTCTGATCAACTGGCAATGTCAACACTTTGCCATTAACAGTAATGGAGCGATTCGAGGGCAACATTAGATTAATTATTCGTCTTTCTAGTGTTGCTATTTCTTTTTTTAATAGCTCAACACGCGCTTGCAGAGTCATGGGTCGCTGCTTCTCCGTAGCGTTAGTTCTTTGCGGGACTGAATTCACAATCCTTGACATATTTTCTTTTGTTTTTAGGTGTTGTTTCTTTTTTTTCTTATGTAAATGAAAGAGTTTTTTCACCTTTCTCGCCTCTTTTCTTGTTCAATTTATCTATATCTATACTATAACGAAATTAAAAAAAAATTTTTTTCAAAAAACTCGCTTAAAAAAACATCTCGATCGAATATTAAGAAATAAGCCCACGTACAGATTATTCTAGAAAATAGCCGAATTTTCGTCTTCTCCCCATAACTTCGTTCATTGTACTCTCTCCAAAAAAAAGCTTTATCTAGGTGCTTGAACAAAAATCATTTGGTTAAACAAAAAAGCAGTCATACTAAAGGCATTAAAACCTTGGTATGACTGCTTTTCTAGTATGCCAGCTATAGGGATCGAACCTACGACCTACGCGTTACGAGTGCGTTGCTCTACCAACTGAGCTAAGCTGGCGTTTCCATATGAAATTATAAACGGAATTAGATTGAATGTAAAGCCAAAACTGTAAACTTTTACTTATTTCATGATTTTTTTCATAAAACGTGGTATAATTGATATGAAAGGCAGGTTTTATGAAAATGGCAACTTTTGGAAAATTTGATACAACCATCGTACCATCAGAATTTGGGGAAAAATTTACGATTGATACACATGTGACCTTCGCGATTCATGGAAAACCGCAAACTGGAACGATTTCAAAACAACTTAAAAATTCCGCTGTTGTTGAGATTGATGAAACTGACGAAAATGCCAATTTGATGACGCAAAGCAAGGGTGTAGTAATTATCAACTACAAAGAATTGAAGAAGATTTGACACTGACCATCTCTATGCTTTGGGATGGTTTTTTATTATATAAAAAATTACGCAAGACGAAATGAGTTCTGTAGTGACCCCATGGAGTTGTCAAGAAAAACTAGACACTTAGTTAAGAGAATAAGCGGATTTTTTTCAAAGTCTCTAGGAGATTGATAGCCAAGGGCAGAGTGTATGCGTCTTGTGTTATAGTAAGTTTCAATATA
>NZ_QPTY01000031.1:0-38458 GCF_005236045.1 Enterococcus sp. VV15 | reverse complement strand
TTGTGGTTAAAAACATTGTACCGTAAAAGGGCTGTTACATGGCCTTTTATCTTTTACACAATTATATGGACTTTATCAAATTTCTCTTAAGCTATTCTATACTTTTAGCTATTCATAAGTTTGCTTCAATTTCCGAAGCTTATTCTATTCCAAAAAACATAAAATAGCAAGTACAGAAAAAAAGCCAAGAAAATGGACATTTATACGCGACTGTCCTCCCCTTCTTGGCTTATGATCGTCCGGCTTATATAACGGATCTATTCAAAAAATTCTCCATAAACATCGTCTACTCGTTGCTCTGGATTGATTACGATATAAAGATTGCCTGTTTTTTCACTGATTTTTGTTGATTGATATTGATTATCTAGACCTTCTGTTCCTTTATCAAGGTATGGGAAATAAACAAGGTCTGGCGTACCATTACGGTATAGGATTTCCATGCGTTCGATATCTTCATATTTCAATGCGCGATTGAACATTCCCATCTCAAGTCCGCCCAAATTGATATCATGCGTTGCCACTGAATCCCCTTCATGGAAGATTTCGATTTTAAATCCAGCACATGGATGAATCTCCATGAACTCACTGCCGTTAATCCGACCAAAGCTAGTTGTAATTTGTTTGATCCACAAGTCACCGATATGACGACGGTTGATTGTCCAAGTTTCGCCGTTTCGGAAATAAAATTTTAGCGCTGTCATTTCTTTACTCATTAAAAAAATCTCCTTTTTAACGTCATTTATTCTGGTTCATCTTTAGTTTAGCATAAACATCGCTTCATGGTCACATCTAACGTTTTTTTACCAGAAAATCCTCTACAGGAATGAGGCTGGGACAGAAGTGTTTAACTCCGAGAAATAAGAAGAAATTAACGAAAATTGCTTTTCAAATTTTTGTGAATTTCGGCTTATTTAAGAGGGAGTTGCTTCTGCTCCCACCGTTTATTCGTTTTTAAAAAATGAGACAAAAGTGTTCCTTACTTTTGTCCCAGGCTCGTGAGCAATACCTTTGAATTGTCAGATTTCTATATTTTGCTCTTTCAAATAAACAAGTAGTTCATCTTTATCGTTAGCAACTGTTCCTGTAATAACGCCACGTTCAGCTAATTGCAACGCTTCACTTACCCATTTTCCAGGCTTTTTTTGACTTGTTTCTAACAATAGATTTCCATCAATAGAAAGTTCACTTAACGATTTGATAGGAAGCTTGTCATAATTTTCCGTCACTTGCTGCAACTCAGGTGTTTCAGCAAAATAGCCGATCAGCTCCTCTATGTTCAAAGCGGATTCTCTTCCCAAGCGATATAAATCAAGTGCATCTAAAAAGTGCTGTTTACGTCGTTTCAATCCATATACTAATAACTGGACCTCTTTGATCATCTGATTGGAACATTTCCATTGTTTTAAAAATGAACGGATTTCTTTTTCTTCAAGACCTAATTGATCGATCAGCAATGTCCATGCCTGACTTTCTGTTCTCAACGGTTTTTTAGGTAAATCAGCGAAACGCAGTAATGCTTCACCATATTCCTTCAGTCCTGGACAATAAACGTAGCATTCTGTTTCAACAAAGGCACGAAGTCCTGCCGAACGCTCTTGTCCTAGCAACATCTTGACAAACTCGACATTGATACGTTCTACAGAGATTTTTTCTAATAGATGATGGTTTTCTTGGATTGCTAGCGCCGTCTCTGCCTCAAGTTCGAATCCTAACTGGCTAACAAATCTCAAGCCACGCATCATGCGCAACGCATCTTCATGGAATCGCTCATGGGGGTTTCCCACAGCTCGAAGGACCTGGTTCTCTAAATCAGATAGGCCGTCAAATAAATCAATGACTTGTCCATCTTCCTTTAAAGCAAATGCATTGATGGTAAAATCCCGTCGCTTGAGATCTTCTTCCAATGAACGGACAAATTCAACACTATCAGGTCTTCTATAGTCCTGATACGTCGATTCCGTACGAAAGGTGGTGATTTCGTATTGCTCATCGTCAACTAGAGCCAACACTGTTCCATGTTCGATACCAATATCGATTGTTTTCGGGAAAAGTTGTTTGATTTCTTCTGGAAATGCGCTTGTAGCGATATCCACATCATGAATATTTTGTTTCAAAAGGGTATCTCTGACACTTCCTCCCACAAAATATGCTTCAAACCCTGCATTCTCTAGTTTTTTTAATACTGGGATGGCTTTTTCATACTCCTGTGGTAATTCTTTTAATTTCATCATTTTCCCTCTTCCGTGTCTCTTATTTCTCTTCATTTCGTTCAAATCGATCATGATCTCGCTGATTGAATTTCGCCATATTCTTTTCAAAGATCTCCGTTAGATCTATTTCTAAAGAATTCGCCATGATCATCGTCACAAATAATACATCTCCTAATTCTTCCGCAACAGAATTGTCAGGTTCAGAGTCCTTTTTACTTTTTTCTCCATATGTATGGTTCACTTCTCGTGCTAGTTCGCCTACTTCTTCGGTTAATCGAGCCATCTGCGCCAGCGGTGAAAAATAGCCCACCTTGAATTGTTGGATATAGTCATCTACTTCTTTTTGCATACTTTTTAATGAACGTTCGTCATTCATCTGTTTCACCTCACACACTATCTTACCAAAATTTTCTGCCAAATCCTAGGCAAGAGCAATTGTGAAAATGAATATTCCATGCTACATTATGTAAGGAAATGTAAAAAAGTTGAAATATTTTGAAAAATTAATCATTTGAAAGTAGGGATTTGATGACTTCATTAAAAACAATCAAAGAGATAGTGCTTATCATTATCGGGACAAGCATCTATGCTTTTGGTCTAGTTTATTTGAATATCGCTAATCAATTAGCAGAAGGCGGTGTATCAGGTATCACCTTGATACTTAAAGCACTTTTTGGGATCGACCCCGCCTATTCTACCTTATTTATCAATATACCGTTGATCCTTATCGGTGGTAAGATCCTAGGTAAACGTTCCTTGGCTTACACCGTCTTAGGTACGCTCTCACTGTCTGTATTTCTTTGGATCTGGCAACGTGTTCCTTTACAGATCAATCTACAACATGATCTGCTGATCGTATCGTTACTTGCTGGATTAGTTGCTGGTATCGGTAGCGGTCTTGTTTATCGGATGGGTGGAACAACCGGTGGTAGTGATATTATCGCTCGGATCTTAGAGAAAAATTATGGCATCTCCATGGGGCGTTCGTTGTTGGCACTAGATGTCATTGTCCTACTTGCTTCCCTTTCCTATATTGATCTAAAACGAATGATGTACACCTTAATCGTCTCTTACGTATTTAGTCGAGTCATTGATTCAATTTTAGACGGTGGCTACGCTGCTAAGGGAATCTTGGTCGTATCGAATAAAAATGAAGAGATTGCGCCACTCCTTATGACTGGTTTAGAACGCGGTGTGACGTTTTTATCTGGTGAAGGTGGTTTCTCTGGACAATCGAAGAAAATCATCTACATCGTCGTTAGTTCAAGTGAAATAACCGAAGTGAAGCGAATCATCCATGATATTGATGAAAAAGCATTTGTTTCTGTGATCAACGTCCACGAAGTAGAAGGAGAAGGGTTCACTTACCTTAAACCTCAAACAAAATTGTTGAAGCGTTTATAATAATCAAACTTTCTGGTTTCACCATTAAAATGAGGCTGGGACAGAAGTGTTTAACTCCGAGAAATAAGAAGAAATTCACGAAAATTGCTTTTCAAATTTTTGTGAATTTCGACTTATTTAAGAAGGAGTTGCTTCTGCTCCCGCCATTTATTCGTTTTTAAAGAATGGGACAAAAATGCTTCTTACTTTTGTCCCACGCAGTTAAAATACTTTTTTACGCCTTGTTACGGACGTTCTCGTGTATGCTCGCTCATTTCCGAACTATTTTTGAGAATGAGCCGATTGACCTCATCTGACAATGCAAGAAATGCATCTTTGTCTTTTTTTTCTAATGCTTGATCGATTTGTGCATAGAGCATCTTCAACCGTGCTTCTTGCTCTTTTTCTTTAAAGTAATATTCGATCAATTCTGCATCTTCTTCACTGATCGAATCATCCCATGAAGCAAAAGGATTATCTTCCAATATCATTAAATACTCTCGTGTTTGCCACGCATTCTCAAATAAGCATTCTACATATAATGGTCTTTTCCAATTCAAACGGATCTCATGAAAAATTTGATCTGTATCGGTAAATTCTTTTCCTTCCAAAAACAGCTTCATTGGTTCCCCATCAAAGGACAGATCACTAATCTGTAAGCCGCGGTTTGCTTGGTTGGCTCCCTCCACGAAGTGAACATTACTCAATATCGCTTCATGGTTCGCTAAATAATTTAAGATCCAAAAAACTTCTCTTCGACTAAAAGAGACGTGATTCACAATCCAAGTCAAAAAATTCTTTTTTTCTCTTACATCTATCAGCATCTTTCTCACCTCTCTGCTAGATCATCTAAGACTGACAATGCCTCCAAATCTCCAGGTTCATGTTCTAAATAACGGGTAAGTAATTCTCGTGTTCGCTCTAGTTGTCCTTCCTCGCGTAAGAAAAAGGCATACTCTTTTAGAAAGTCTGGTTCATGTTCTAGTTCATGATAAGCTTGTTCATAATGGACAGCCGCTACAGCGAAATCTTCTAGTTCATTATATGCATGGGCTAGATTCCATTCTGCATAAGGATTGGCTGTTTCCTCCATCTGGTTCACGACTTCGATCACATCTTCATATCTTTCATCATCTAGATAAAGATTACTTAACGTCAATAACGTTTCATCTTGTTTTTCTCCTAACTCAAGCGCTTCTAACAGCAGCTTTTCAGCCTTTTCTTTATCATGAAGTCGAAACGCATTTTCTGATGCCAAATGATAAAGTTCTACTTGATATGGATTTTCCTTTATTCCTTCTTCTAAAACTTTTTGAGCCTCTTCGATCAGTTCTTCTTCCTGTAATGCTTGTCCTAAATAAAGATATAAAGACTGATATTGCGGATTGACTTCTCGCAATTCTTGGAGGTAATTGATGGCTTTTTCATTTTCTTTTAGTTGAAGATTTGTAAAAGCAAGTTGGAAAAGACGGTCATCTGTTCGTTCCTCTTGGAGTGCTTTCTCTAATGGTTCGATCGCCGCTTCAAATTCTCCTTGCATGCTAAGCGATTGACCCATGCGTTCTTGCATAGAGATACCAGAGATTTCATCTATGTCAGAAGATAGCAGACGTTCATAGATCATTGCTGCTTCTTTAAAACGATCAACTGAAAAATAAAGTTCTGCTAAAGCAAATTGGATCAGTGGTTCTTCTGGTAATAACACTGCTGCTTCCTTCAATTTTGCTTCACTGACCTCTGGTATGCCAATTACTTGATATAAATCAGCAATTGCTAATAAAGCTTGTGGGTAATACTCACTGTCTTTAGAAATTCGTTCTAAATAATCAAACGCTTGATCGATCTCATTGTCTTCGATCGCGATCTCCGCTAACGGAATATTCAACTCGTCATTCTCAGGATATTGTACGAGTAACTGCTCATAGATTTGTTTCGCTTCTTCTAAGAAACCGAGTGCTAATAATTCTTCTCCCAATTCAGCTAATACATCTGCTGGATCTTCTTTTAGAGCCTGTGCTAGATATAGCTGTGCTTGTGTTAAGTCTTCCTCTGATAATGCTTGTAGCATCTTTTCACTATTTGTATTCATTTAATCCCTCTTATCTCATTGACAATCTTTTCGTAAGTAGCCATAGTTTTCAATAATTCTTTCTCAGTTGGTGATTGATAACCACCTATTATACCGATTTCTTCCAAAATGAGAATTTTTTTGCTTTTTTCAGCTAATTGCAGAACATTTTCTAAATAATCCGTTTTCGATAGCTGCTCTGGCCAATCGATCGGATAATTGAGATGCTTTAACCATATAAAGAAATTTTTTATTTGAAAAGGCATCTTTGTGATTTCCACATTCCAAACAAATTGGAAAAGCATCCCTAGTAATTTTTTCATACTAGCAGATAATAAATGTCCGTTTTCTGACAAATAAAAAGCTTGTTCAAACAGTTTACCATAATTTGTGAGTTTGTCAGCCTCTTCTTGATAAAAATAGATCATTTCTTCCAACATCCCAGTAAATGGTCGATGGTATAACTGCTGCGTAGTTGGATAATTTTTATATAATGTCTGTAAAAATGAGTGGTCACATAGGATCCCACAAAAAACAAAAGTCAAAAAATCGATTTGTTTGCCACTGATTTGTTTTTCACTGATGGTTTGATCGTAGACGATTCGTTCTGGGAGGGTCTTCGTTTGAAGAACAACTTGGTTAGGCAGCTGCAAAATGATTCGCTCTGGTGTCAATGCCCGAGCCATTGAGCGAATAGATACTGGAATAAGCCATAGCTTCGATTCCAGCGGTGTATGTTTTTGAAAAAAGCCAGCCAAGTCCATGATCCCTTCATTTCCAAAACCAATAATGAGGAATGCTTCATTTTCAGGATAACGTTTGGCAAAAGTAAGTAGATTGCTTAATTCGATCAAATGATTGCATTGCGTGTTTGCACAGATGTACCAATCAATCTTACGAGGATTCGCAAACAACTGATTGATTTTATCAGCAAATAAGTCATAATACCGCTGATTCGTCAAAAACAGCACAGATTGCTCGATCTTCAGCGACTTTAACTGACTAACTAAAGTTTCTGCATAAAAGATTTTAGCTGTTTCACCATGCAACTCATAATCCAATTCCATGTGCATCCCTCCTTTTCCTTATTTTACCATTAGTAAGTAAAAACGAAAAAGGATAATATATGTATAAAGGTTGTGAAAAGAGCGTCTTGACCTGAGCAATAAGGAAGAAAATCTCGAAATAGCTTTCCATATTTTGAGATTTTTTGATTTATTGTTGAAGGTCAGCTCTTTGAACACCGTGAATAAGGTTGTGAAAGAAGCGCACAGCTCCGAGCAAATAAGAACTAGATTTCTAAAATAGCTTCTCATATTTTGGAAATCTAGAGCTTATTGTTGAAGATGCAAGCCTTTGAACACCAAGGGCTAAGTTGTGAAAAAAAAAACGCTCCACGAAACTTGACTAGTTCCTACAACTTACGAGAGCGAACGAGGAGCCTTTCTCATTTTTTTATGCTTAAGCCACGTCATGTATAAAGAAAAGCACCTGTAGCATAAGAGCTACAAGTGCTTTTTAGCTGTCTTATTTAACAGCATCTTTCAATGCTTTACCTGGTTTGAATGCAGGTACTTTGCTAGCTGGGATTTCGATTTCTTCACCAGTTTGTGGGTTACGTCCTTTACGAGCTGCGCGTTCGCGAACTTCAAAGTTACCAAAACCGATTAATTGAACTTTTTCGCCGTTAGCTAAAGCATCTTGAATAGTTGAAAATACAGCATCTACTGCTGCAGTTGCATCTTTTTTAGTTAAGTCAGTAGCTGAAGCAACTTTTTCGATTAATTCTGCTTTGTTTGCCATGGATAGATTCACCTCCTCCACAAGAGATATGATGTAAAACATCAGTTTAGTTAAAAACATTCTGAGTGGTCCAGAAGTTTAAAAGAAATATTGATCAAGTTCAATATTCTGTTATCACGATATCATATGAACCGCTTAATAGCAAGGTTTTTACCAATTTTCACATGCTTTTTTTAGTCATGAAAACGTAATATTTAAAACCAACTATTTTTTTTGAAAAATTCTACTTGATGTGTTAAAATGCCTATTTTCTTCTTCTAGGAATGATGCGAATCGATGTCCCTTCAAAGGTAAATGCTTTTCGAATTTGGTTTTCTAAGAAACGTTCATAAGAAAAGTGCATCAACTCTTCTTCATTGACAAAAACAACGAAGGTCGGTGGCTTAACAGCTACTTGAGTTGCGTAGAAGATTTTTAAACGTTTTCCTTTATCCGTTGGTGTCGGATTGATGGCCACCGCATCCATGATGATATCATTAAGAACAGCAGACGATACCCGTAAGTTTTGGTTCATGCTTACATCTTCAATCATTTCAGGCAAACGTTCAAGCCGTTGCTTTGTGACTGCAGAAACAAAAACAATCGGTGCATAATCTAGATAGCGGAATTCTTCGCGGATTTCTTGTTCAAAATCACGCATCGTATTCGTTTCTTTCTCGACAAGATCCCATTTATTTACCACGATGATCACACCACGACCAGCTTCATGAGCATAGCCCGCTACTCGTTTATCTTGTTCACGGATTCCTTCTTCTGCATTCAATACCATCAAAACAATATCAGAACGATCGATGGCACGCATCGCACGCATTACACTGTATTTCTCAGTGTTTTCGTAGACTTTGCCGCGTTTTCTCATTCCAGCGGTATCGATCATCAAGAATTTTTGACCATTTTCTGATACAAAGTGCGTATCGATTGCATCACGTGTAGTTCCTTCAATATCAGAAACAATGACACGATCTTCTCCCAAGATTGCATTGATCAAAGAAGATTTACCGACGTTTGGACGACCAATCAGACTAAACTTGATCGTATCATCATCTTCCTCTTCATTCTCATCAGAAAAGAATTTCACTGCTTCATCCAAGATGTCACCAATACCTAATCCATGGCTCCCAGATACTGGGTATGGATCGCCTAACCCTAATGAGTAGAACTCATAGATGTCATTTCTCATTTCAGGATTATCTACTTTGTTAACAGCTAATATCACTGGTTTGTTACTACGATATAATATTTTTGCAACGACCTCATCCGCATCAGTGACACCTTCACGTCCACTAACCACACAGATGATCACATCTGCCTCTTCGATGGCGATCTCAGCTTGGTGTTTGATCTGATCCATAAATGGTTCATCACCTAAATCGATCCCACCTGTATCGATCACGCTAAACTCACGACCTAACCATTCACCTTTTGCGTAAATGCGATCGCGAGTTACTCCAGGAGTATCTTCGACAATCGAGATACGCTCACCAGCGATTCGGTTAAAAATCGTAGACTTACCGACGTTCGGGCGGCCAACGATTGCAATTGTTGGATTTGCCATAGTTATTTCCTCCTCACAAGTTTCCAATCTTATTCAGTTTAACGAATGTCTCACTAACTTTCAAGCATAGACTGACAAATAAACAAAGTATTTATCTTCCTTCAGGCAAAAACAGCTTTTTGATCGTAAAAACTGTCCTATTTGAAAGGTAAAATCAAAAAAACGCCTATTCTGGCCTACTATACTAAAAAGTTCTCTCGAACTTACGGATTCATATTTACTATTTCCGCTACTTACCGCTAACTTCAAACAACCATCAAAAACAAAAAACGAATCAAAAACCTTTTTAAGATTTTCGATCCGCTTGCTTTTGATTTTACCAAACGATACGATTATTTTTCTGAATCGTCTGATGTGTTTCCTTCTACTTCTTCTTTTAATGCATCCCCTAAAAGATCTCCCATTGTAAATCCAGTGTTTTCTTCTGGCAATTCATAAGATTCTACATCTTTAGGTTCTTCTTCAGAAGCTGGTTTTTCTTCTAAAGCTTTGATGCTAAGAGCAATACGATGCTCTTCAGGATTTACTTCTAGCACTTTCACTTTCACATCATCACCTTCATGAAGAACTTCATGAGGTGTAGCGATATGTTTATGTGAGATTTGAGAAATGTGAACAAGTCCTTCTACCCCAGGGAATACTTCCACAAAGGCACCAAAACTTGTCAAACGCTTCACTTTACCGTCTAAGACTGATCCAGCTGGCGCTTTTTCTTCGATATCTGACCAAGGTCCAGGCAACGTATCTTTGATCGATAATGATACACGTTCCTGTTCTGGGTTGATAGATAGTACTTTCACTGTTACTTCATCGCCTACAGCTAGGACATCACTTGGCTTAGCAACATGGCTATGAGAAATCTCAGATACATGGACTAGTCCATCGATTCCGCCTAAGTCAACGAAAGCACCAAAATCAGTAAGACGTGCTACACGACCATCGATCGTGTCGCCTTCATGAATATTTGCTAAAACTGCTTTTTTCTTTTCTTCTTTTTCAGTTTCGACAACTGCTTTATGTGAAAGGATCAAGCGATTTTCTGAAGGTTCGATTTCAACGATTTTGAACGTCAACGTTTGCCCTTTGTATTCTGAAAAATCAGCAACAAAATGGTCTTCCACCATTGAAGCTGGTACAAAGCCACGGACGCCTACATCAACGACCAATCCGCCTTTCACGACATTTGTCACTGGTGCTTCGATCACATTTCCAGCTTGGAAATCTTTTTCGATATCTTCCCATACTTTTTTCGCATCTAAACGACGTTTGGAAAGTAAATAGCTCCCGTTTTCTTTATCTTTGCCAATCGTACTGATAACAACTAGATCCAAGACATCTCCAGCTTTTACTATATCGTTGATCTCTTCGACAGGTGAAGTTGACAACTCTTTTGCAGGAATGACGCCTTCTACTCCAGCCCCTTCGATCCCTACAACCACTTGTTTGTCTTCGATTACTAACACTTCGCCTTTGACAACATCACCGACATTTACTTCTTGGACGCTATTCATTGCATCTTCCATCGATTGATTGTTATCTGTTTGATTTTGTTCAAATTCTGTCATAACACTTGTCCTCCTAACCAACATTCTGCCGTAACCACGGTACTGCTTTAAGTTTAATTGATTATTAAAAAAAAATAAAGCGATTTCGTTTGTTTTACTCTAAAAAAAGCGGAATTTTCGTAATTTTTCATTTTTTTACAAACGATAGCCTTTTTCGTTGACTACATCTTTGATTGCCTGCACGACTTGCGGGATCGATTTACCAGTAGTATCGATTCGAACTGCATCTTCCGCTTGTTTCAATGGTGATGCTTTTCTGGTGGAATCATAATGATCACGTGCTTGGATCTCTTCCGTCAATGTCGCTAAATCTGTAGGGATTCCTTTTTCGAGATTCTCTTTATATCGTCGCTGTGCTCGTTCAGTGACACTGGCAACTAAAAAGATCTTCACTTCTGCCTGTGGCAATACTGAAGTTCCGATGTCACGTCCATCCATCACGACTCCTCCGTCTTTAGCAATTTGACGTTGGATCGCCACTAACGCTTCACGCAGCTTTTTATGTGCTGAAACTTCCGAAACAGCTCGAGTCACATTTGGTTGGCGAATAGCTGTTGTAACATCTTCGTCTGCTACCCATACATGCTGCCCATCAACTTCTTGACTAAAAGAAATCGGATAGTGATTCAACAATTCTACTAACTTCGTTTCATCTGAAAAAGCAATCTGATGAGTAATAGCCAGATAGGTCACTGCGCGATACATTGCTCCTGTATCAGTATAAATATAGTTGAAATCTTTTGCTAAAATTTTCGCAACAGTACTTTTTCCTGAAGAAGCAGGTCCGTCTATTGCAATACTGATTCTTGTCATTTTCTAACTCCCTTTTCTCAAAAAAGAAGGGGCTGCGACCAAAGTCACTGCGCCTTCTTTTTTTACAGTCAACAGTGCAAACAACTTCATGGATGCACTCTTTTTTTATCTACCTTCATACAAAAAGAGACTGTAGAAAAAGAGTCTTGAGTATCAGATGACTCTTTTTCTAACATGTCTCATGATTATTTAATTCGTAATTCTTGTCCTGGGTAAAGGAAGTAGTTGTTTGGATCGATTCCATTTAATTCAAACAGTTGATCGATCGTAATACCTGCACGCTCTGCAACTTGTTTAGGACCTTCACCTGATTGGACCGTTGTAGTTGAACCTGCTGGCGCAGTAGATGAAGAAGATGGTGTTGTTTCAGCCACCGCACTACTTGAAGGTTGTACTTCCTCTTGATCTACAACAGATGAAGAAGGAGTTGCTTCCCCTTGACTAACACTGCTGCTGGAAGGCGTAGTTTCCACTATTGCTTGACTCTCAGAAGTACTTTCAGATTCTTTACTTGATTCTACAGCCGAAGATTCTTCTTTTGTGGAAGAACTTTCAACCAATGATGATGTTGTCGAAGAAGATGATGCGCTTGATGCACTATTCGTTGAACCATTTCTGATCCAGAAATATGCTCCTGCTGGAATCGCGATACATAAAACTAATAGAACTAAAAAGAGAGACAAGAATAATGTATTGCCTTTCTTTTGTTGTCGTTGAGAACTTCTTGAAGAAAGTTCATCTTCCGTATCATAGATCGGTTGTTCCCATGGTTCTTGTGTTTCGTTATTTTCTGATGATTGATGTCGATCTTTTCTGCTCACCTTGTTAACCTCCTAAATTCTTTCGTGAGTATTATACCATAGTAAGAACTCCATTGTCTTAAAAAAATGCTATCCGTTGTTTTTTTTTAACAAATTTAGTAAAATCTCCTGCCACGAGCTTTTCTGTACAATTGGTGGTGTTATTGTTTTTGCTTCTCCATATAACTCTGCTCCGTCTTTATCACAACATTGTATTGGCTTGTCGACCAATTTTTCACCAAAATAATCAAGAATCAATTCTCTTCGACAAGTTTCACTATTGATATAATGAAGCATTTGCTGTAAGCGATACTGCTTTGCTTTTTCTTGTGCCTTTAATCGATCTACCCATTGTTGCGGATCAGTCATTTTTTCAACGACCTCCAACCACTTTTGCTGTACTTCATCAAAAAATTCGTTGTTATCAAGATCATTTTCTAGATAAAATTCAAATACTTGACGTTGCTCTCTTGACAATTGGTTAAAGAAATAATGGATACGCTCATCGTTTTTCTTGTATAACAAAATTGCTTTACTTGGTTTCTGATCCCTGCCGGCTCGACCAATCTCTTGGACATAATTTTCTAAACTATCTGGCAGATCATAATGGACGACTGCTCGGATATCTGGTTTATTGATACCCATTCCGAAAGCATTGGTAGCAACTAAAAATTGTAATTTATTTTGACTGAACTGTAACTGCAACTGTCTCCTTTGTGAAGCATCTAGCCCACCATGATAATAGCCAACTGAAAATGATCCTCGATACAATTGATACAGTCGTTCCACTTCTTTTTTAGTCGCACAATAGATGATCATTGAGCCATTCGCCTGTTTCATCAAAGTAGCTAATTCTTCATCTTTGTCTTCCATTTTTCTGACAAATAAAGAAATATTTTTACGATTGACAGAATGTCTCACTACTTGCGGTGGCAAATCAAAAAGCACCTTTTCGATATCCTGTTGAACAACCGTTGTCGCCGTTGCCGTCAACGCGAGCGTCACGGGTGATCCTAATCGTTGACCAATCACTCCCAATTGCTGATATTCCGGACGAAAATCCATCCCCCACTGAGAAACACAATGGGCTTCATCAATGACATATAAGCCGATTTTTTGTCGTTGCAAAACATTCAGAAGCTCTTTTTGAGTCAACATCTCTGGACTTAAAAACAAAAATTTATATTCTGCTAGATGTTGCAACACATATGCTTTTTCTGATTTAGACAATAAACTATTGTATGCGACTACTCTTTTCTCTCCTTGCTTTTGAAGCTGTGTGACCTGATCTTCCATCAGCGATAGGAGCGGGGAAACGATGACTACTAGCCCTTCCCTCAAATAGCCAGTTAGCTGATAGCATAGACTTTTCCCATTGCCAGTTGGTAAAACAGCTAGCACATTTTGTTCTTGTAAAAGGGCTTGGATAATTTTTTCTTGACCTGGTCGAAAAGATGAAAAACCAAATCGTTTGCGTAGCTCATCGATCAGTTCCATGTTCAAGTTTTCCTTTCAATAGACCAAGTTGATAAAATCGGAATTCTCCGTAATCTAAAGAGAACTGCGCATTTATTTCTCGATAATTCCAAGAACGGACATCATTCAATCGACTAAGAGAGTCCACTGTTTTCTTTGAAATCATCGTTGTGTAAGGAAAATCATCAAAAAAAAGCAACCATTCAATCAAGTGATCTGTGACTGTTCCTTTTTTTAGTTGACGCACAGACATCACTTGCTCAACAGAATATCCTTCTAAAATAAGCTTTCGCGTAATCAGCATACTCTGATTTAGATTCTGATCAAATAGCGGCTTGAGTAATTTAAAAAGCAAGAAGTCATTTCTTTTTTCGAGATTCTGTAACATGACATGAATTGCTTTTGCTTCGAATAACGTTGCTTGAATTTCTTGTTTATCCGTCAATTGATAAGGTAAAAGCCCCAAGTCATGTTCTCCTGAAAACTGATTGGCTAGAAAGTCAGCCAATTCTTTTGGCATCCCAGTAAACAATGCTACGAATTCCTGGTAGATTTTTTCTGATAATTCTTCTCGGTTCAACTTTACACTAGCTAACCATCTTTTTATTTGGAATGTATAAAACGGGCTTGTTTCAATCGGTAAATAATTTGCTGTACCATTTGTCAGATTCGAGACTACTTGGACAGCAAACTTGAGGAGACGCCAGCAAGTCAAATAGGTTCTGCCATATCGATCATAGTGCACTCCTTGATAAGAAAAATCGTTTTTTTTTAATTTTTTCTCTCCAAGTGTGGTGATTGATGCGTGGTTATCAATCAGAACAATCAGCTTTTCTTGTTCCAAGCGAGTAATGATCGCCAAAAATTCTTCTTGCTTCAATGTTGGAAAACTCCCATGAACCAATAAAAGATCATTCAAAAAACTATAAATCAAGACAGACGTCGTACGCTTCCCACTAATTAGTTGAAATAGGCTAGATACCCTTAGCTTGTTTCTTGATAAAAATAAAGATAAAATAAATTCAGTCATATTAATCCCCTTAAGAATAGGATGGTTAGAAATGTCATTACTATGTAAACTCGTCCCTGAGCGTTGTATCGCTTGTGGACTTTGCCAAATCGAGGCGCCAGATATTTTTGATTATGATGAAGAAGGCATCGTGTTATTTGCACAAGAACCAGAAGCCCATCAACAATTCGTCTCTGAAAAAGAAAAAGAACCTATACAAAAAGCCTACCAAAAATGTCCGGTAAGAGCAATCTTACTAGAAAGATCATAATACAGCTATCTCATTAACAAGAAAAAATTTAGAAGAAAGAAGAGGCCGGAGCAGAAGTGTTGAACACTGAGAAATAAGCCGAAATTCATGAAAATTTCTTTTCAATTTTTTGTGAATTTTCGCTTATTTCCGAAGGATTTGCTCCTACTCCCACCGTTTATTCATTTTTAAAGAATAAGATAAAAGTGTTTCTTACTTTTGTCCCACGCTCCTTCTTTCTTCTTGTGTCTTATTTGACCCTAAACAGCGACTGAGCAAATCATAGTCCAGCTAACCAATTCAGTAGAGTGTTGACGATTGCCGTTTGTTGATCTGCGTTCGTGATCTTCGCTTTTCCATCTCCCTTTTGTTCGCCATAACTACCAAAGCCCCCATGATTTCCACCTTCAATCGAAACATATTTTGTCTGCGTTGGCAAGTATTCTTTCGCTGACTCATATGCTTCTTGGTCCAATACCTGATCGTTGGAAGCAGTGATGCTCAAGATAGGTAGCTTACTTTTTGCAAGTGTTCCTTTTTTGTCAGGGTAACTTGCTAAATAAAAGATTCCTTTTAATTGTTGTTCTTTTGAGTTCTCATTCGCATAACGGCTTGCCATCACGCCACCCAGCGAATGACCACCAATCACGTAATTTCTATCGGGAAAATCTTCTCTGATTTTATCTGCGCGGTTTCCACTCAAAATGGCTAAATCTAGCGGCATTTTGGCAATAGCAACAGTGTAACCGTTTTCGGCTAAATCATTTGCCCAAATACTGTAACTTTCTGGTTCTACTAATGCACCTGGGTAAAAGATCACTAAAGGTTCCTTTTTATTGTTCTTTTGCCCAAATAATAAGTAGTCTCCTTTATCTTTGCCATGTTGAGAAGCTTGAGTTGCTTGTATGGAAGGCTCATACGTACTCTGTTGCAGATAATAATAGCCAGCGCCGCCTGCTATGCCTAATATGATGACTAAACCTATAAGTATTCGTTTAAATAGTTTCACTGTCTCTCCCCTTTTTCAATCAATTTTATCTGATCATTATAAAGTTACACTAAGGAAATTACGCTGAAAATGCAACTATTTTTTACTGATTCCAGAGGTAAATAAATAAAGCGATCCTCAAGTGTTAGATTTTGCACTAACCTTTGAAGATCACTTCAAGAAATTTCTGATTCACATTATTTTTCAAGAAAACCTAGTGAAACTTATTTTCCACACAAACGATAAATCGCTTCTGCATAGATTTCCATCGTTTTATACATACTGCTCAATTCCCATTTTTCATTTGCTTGGTGCATTAGATCTGGTGTATCAGGGAATAAGGCACCAAAGGCTACACATTGATTCATCGTACGCGCAAATGTAGCTCCACCAGACACAAGTGGTTCGGTCATATCTCCTGTGATATCACGATACGTTCCTAACAATTGTTGGATCAATTCGCTCTCTTTTGGAACATAAAGGGAATCAAGGAAGTCGAACTCTTCATATGTCAAATCATATTTTTCAACAGTTTCTTTCATTTTTTCAACTAGATCTTCTTTTTTGAATGAAACAGGGATACGCATATCTACACCAATTTTTGTATGTTCTGGTGTGATTTCCAAATTAGCAAAGTTCATTGTCAATTCGCCTGACTGTTCATCGATTGTTTTACCTACCACTTTTTCACCAGTCGCATTTTCTTGTACTAATTGACCTAAAAATTGGATAGGTGCAAAATCAAATAATTCTGAAAGGGCAATGGCTAAACGTGAGATAGCATTGACGCCTTCTGCCGCATCTTTTGCATGGATACTCTTACCAAGGACCACGATGCCATCACCTTTGTCTTCAAAATCGAAGTGATGTTTGTTCAATGCATCTTTAACTTCCGCTAATTTTTCACCTGAATAAGGTGCTTCATCAGGAACAACATTTAATGCTCCACCAGCATGAACAGAGAATTCACTTGTTCCAGGTCCAGTTAAATAAGCTTGTAATAGGCCTTTTTCTGCATAGATCAATGGGAAAACAGCATCTGGCGCAAAACCTTGTGTAACGCCTTCTTCTTTTTCATTGTATTTTTCTAGGCAACGCCATAGATTTTCTTCGTCTGTTCCGAAAATGAAACGAATACGCGTTTTGAATTCAACACCTGCATCCATCAGAGCTTTAACAGCATACATCGCCGCCATAGAAGGCCCTTTATCGTCTTCTGATCCACGTCCGATGATGAAACCATCTTTTACAGTTGGATCAAATGGTTTTGTCTTCCAATTATTTTCATCTCCGGCAGGCACCACGTCCATATGACATAAAATACCAAAGAGTTCATCTCCTGAACCAACTTCTGCATAGCCATAGTAACCTTCAGGATCTTTAAATGATTTGAATCCTAAACCTTCGGCGATTTCTAACACTTTGTCTAAAGCCGCAACAACTTTTTTACCAAACGGATGACCTTCACCAGAATCTCCTTCATCTAAAACAGACGGGATTCGAATCAACTCACTTAAAGATTCTACTGCTTGTTCACGATGTTGTTCAGTTACAAATTGTTTCATGTTTTTAGCCTCCTAATATAATAAAAAGGTCATGTCAAAACAACAGACACAACCTCTTTTTTCAAAAATAATTAGTCTACAAGAGCTTGGATCTTGTAACGTGTAGGTTATTGCTACACCCCATATTTCCTCTACAAATCTAAAATTTGTTAGGAGAGGATCATAACATTGCTGCTACACCTAAGATAACACAAATGGCTACAAAAAGGATAGCAATCAACTTACCAGTAAATTTCCACCATACTGAGATATCGAAGCGGGCAATTGCTACCGCACCCATCACGATTGCAGAAGTTGGTGTGATCAAGTTGACTAAACCTGATGCAGATTGATAAGCCGTGATAACTAAGTCTTTGCCGACTCCAGCAAATTCACCCATTGGTCCCATGATTCCCATCGTAGCAGCTGCTAAACCTGAAGTTGATGGGATCAAGAATGACATTGGGATATAGAAGATGAATGTCAAGATCAAGAAGACACTTGATGATAATGAACTTAGTCCTTGTTCGCCCCAATGTAAGATCGTATCTGTGATCAAACCATTGTTCATTACGACTTGGATACCGCGAGCGACTGCTACAACGATTGCTACACCGATCAAGTCAGAAGCACCAGCTAAAAACTCAGAGATAAAATCTGATTCTTTCATCCCATAAGTAAATGCCACAACGATTGCCATTACTAAGAATAGCATTGTGATTTCAGGGAAGTACCAATCACCTAGCGGAAGCATGTTCTTACCTAAAACTGTACCAACAACAGGTATACCTGTTATCCATTTTGTCAACGATTCAAAAATAGTGAAGTTTGAATTCAAAGTCGTCCAAGGAATCAAACTGATGATCATGATACCAAATGTAATAAAGAATAGAACGTTTACATGTTTTTGACGTTTCGTGATCGTTTCTTGGCGACCGATCGAATCGATATCAAAGTGTTTCATGTCTTCGTCACGTTGGTTGTAAACAAGTGATTTTGTCGGATCTTTTTCGATCTTTGATGCATAACGATAAACATATAGAATAGAAATCGTGATTAATACAACGAACATCAAGAAACGTAAGCCAATCCCTTCACCCATAGAGATACCTACAGCCTGTGAAGCAACCCCTGTGGCAAATGGGTTAACTGTTGAAGCCAAACACCCCACTTGTGAACCTACTAAAACGATTGCAACAGCAACTACAGTATCAAAACCAACTGCCATCATTACTGGAATAAGCAACGCATAAAATGGAATCGTTTCTTCTGCCATCCCATAAGTTGATCCGCCTAGAGCAAACAAGATCATCAATACAGGAATCAACATTTTTTCTTTACCTTTAAATTTTTTCACTACAGAAGCAATCCCTGCATCTAGTGCCCCTGTCTTGTTAATGATCCCTAGGAATCCCCCAACAACCAAGATAAAGAAAGAAATCGGAATAGCCGCTGGTGTTTCTTTTGTTAGTTCTCCAGCAGGAACCCCTAACATCCCATTGATTGGTGCCATGAAAATATCCCATAGTCCTTGGGGATTTTGTTGCACTCGTTCATAAGATCCAGCAATAATATTCCCATCAGCATCAACACCATAATGTCCTGCTGGGATGAACCATGTCAATACAGCGATAATCGCAATAATGATGAATAAGACCGTATACGCTGAAGGCATCTGAAATTTTTTCTTTTTTGTTTGTTCCATGTTCTTCTTCCTTTCTTATTTCTTTAGAATCTTTTTAGTTTCGATCCAAATGTTATTTTATCAAAAATAGCTGAATAACAAAAATAATAACCCGTGGAATCGAAAAGTTTTATTCAAAAAGGTTCGTTTTTTCTATACCTCCTTCTATAAAATTATTGGAAAGCTTTTTCAACTTTATTGTAGCGGTTTCTTTCAGTTAATAAATAAACCTATTTATCATTCAAAAAGCGAGGATTTTCACACTTGTTTGTATAAAATACATTTTTATACATTAAAGAAGAAAATACTCAAACACCGTTTATAAAACGCTTACATTATTTTGTATAATGTATTTTTTTTCATAAAAATAATGCGAGAAAATTTTCATTTTATTTGTTAATAACTATTCTATTCACATTTTCAGCAAAAAAATTTCGGCTTATTTAAGAAGGAATTGCTTCTGCTTCCACCGTTTATTCGTTTTTAAAGAATGAGACAAAATTGTTTCTTACTTTTGTCTCACACTCATCGGAAGATCTTCTTGGGTACATAAAAAAAATTTGGTCTTTACGTTTATTCATGATTTTCTCAAATCTTGCTATCGTTTTTTTTCACTGCCCATAATTCTTCAGATCAATACGTATACAAATGAAAATTATCCAGCAGCTCTTTACTATGCTGATATTCTAAATACCAATCATTTTTTTCTTGCCGATCTTTCTCTGTGACACCGATTGCTACGTATATTTCTAGAAAAAGGCGCACACAGTTGAGGTGAAAGTAGTCGACTTGTTCTTCCACAAAAACCAATAAAAGTTCTTCCTTATTTTCCAATGAAGGGATCGGATTAAAGTGACTCTGACCAACCGAAAAATACAGTTCTGATGCTGTTTCTCGTTTGATTTGATACACTTTGACATGTAGCTCCATCCACGAGAGTTTTTGCGTATTTTTCATTGAGACAAGAGCGTTGAAACATTCTCCTTCATAAGTAGACTTTGGAATCATCTCTGGATTGATCTCTGTTAAGGTAAATCGTTCGTTCAAAATTTTTAATGCCTGTGGCACAAGCCCTCTCATTTTCCGTCCCCTCCTTAACTGATCGTTGCCCCACTTGAAAAGTTCATTAAGGTTCCCCAACCATCTTTCATTGATTCAACCATCGTACCTGTAGTTATTACATACCCTCTCGTTTCTCCTAATGGTATGAACAAATGGCCGATTCTTTCCGTTCCATAACGATCTGCAGTTAAACTTCGTAGTACTGAACGAAAAGTAGCGTACGTTTGTTTATTGATCAAATTTATGTTTTGTTACTTGGTTCCACCAAAGAGTCTTGATCGAACTAGTCGCATTAAATCTAGTTCTTAATTCACAGTTCGTTGTATTACCACTGCGAATAATGAAATAGGTCAAGGAAACACCTGTCGTTCTCGGCAAGAGCTGTCTTCTACGCTCATTTAATTTCTCTAATAACTCGTCCTTTTCTGTTAGTGGTACGATTGAATCAATGAAAGATGTTTGGCTTACTTCATTGGTTGTTTCTTCGTCATCTTTCGGTTTTGACCTCGCTCACTGATAGCGATATCTGCAAATGCATACTCTGAAAAACCAATAATTAAAAAGGTTAAACAAATCAAGATGATTCCTTTTATTTTTGACATCATAAGTCGCTTAATCAATTTATTGTCATTAGCTACTTCTTTTGCTATACTCCTTCCTGATTTATTTTTTCAATGTAGCTAAGTTCAACCATTCCTCGTACCTAAAATGACTATTTCAAAAATGCTAATCATCAGCCAAAGGGAGTAGACGTTATTTAAAATAGGATTTTTCTGATTTTCCCCTTATCTAGTTTATATGTACAGTATAATTCATCCTCTGTATCTTCACTATAATAACAAGGCATATGTAATTTAAAAATAGCAAAAAAGCTTAGAAGAATAATCGGCTCTATAATTTATGAGAGTGGGACAAAAATCAGAAAAAACCTGATTTTCGTCCCACTCTCCCTTCATTTATTTTCTATTAATTAATAATGATCTTTTGCAGAATAGATAAATATCGTTTCATTTTCAACTCTATATATCAGTCTGTGTTCATCTGTAATTCTTCTTGACCATTTCCCAGATAAATCGTACTTTAACGGCTCAGGCTTTCCTAATCCATTAAAAGGGGAACGATCAATATCTTTTATTAATTTATTAATCTTTTTTATATTGCTTTTGTTTTCTTGCTCATACCAATAAAGATAATCGTTCCATGCGTCATCAGACCATGCCTTAATCATCAGATTCGACCTCAATTAAGTCATGTTTCTTAAATGTGCCTTTTGAAAACTGTTCGTCCCCTCTACGAATTTTTTCCATCACGTAATTGTTAGAAAGTGTTCTCAATGTTTCTTGCATAGAATCATAATCTCTTTTTGATAATACAACAACTGTATCATCAACATCTTTACTTGTTACGATAAGTGTTTCAGCATCTTCATTTACTTGTTTCATATAACCACGCAAATTTTGTCGGAAGTTTGAATAAGATACTGCTTCCATTCCTATGATAAAGCCTTTATTAGGTTCATTTGTTCTTTCCTGGTTACATCTGTCTTCGTTGTTTTCTTCATACTTATCAATTTATCTATTGCTTTTTCTTCCCTATCAATTCCATCGACAAAGTAAGGTCGATATTTTTCTACCAATCCAAAATGATCAAGTTACTGGATATCAAGTAACTTATTTCGCTTATCTTCATAAAACTTACAATCTTCAACAATCGCTTTTCATTCTTTTTCTACAACATCACATAGCCGTTCTTGTAAGTCAGGAACTGAAATAATATTTTTAGCTTTAATGGTATTTAAAGCCCTAACAAATTGATTAGTATCCCTTTTTCTGATTGGTGGTGTAATACGTCTAATTGTTTCTTTAGGTAAACATCAAGTGTGTGGTACAAACTAAAAATTAGTTTTGCCACAGATTCTAACTTTCGAATAAACGAAAGTCCAAAAGGAAGCTATTTCTTCATAATAATGAAACATATAGAATGGAGGAAACCTTTATGCTTATTGGTTATACTCGAGTCTCAAAAGATGATCAAAATTTAGAGTGCCAAATCAATCAACTAAAAAATTATGACGCCGAGCAAATTATTCAAGAAAAATATACTGGTACTTATAAATAAATCGACTGAAACTACGAAAGTTGAACAAAAATAACGAACAAATGAATTGATTTTTCGTTGATTATTCGTTTTACTACCGCTATTTTCTGTACGAATGTTTCAGTGACCCCATTTCTAGCAAAAAAATGGTAGAAACAGAGCTATCTTCTTTTCCTAACATTGTACGATTTGCTTGGGTACATTAATAAACAGCAAAAAAGCTTAGAAGAAACATCATTATCTACATGAGAGTCTTCTAAGCTTTTTATTTAATAAGTTATTTAATGATTGACAGCTATTTTATTACCGTATGTCGCTGTTCCAGTTTATGCTGTTTGCGACTTAACCAAGGGAGTAGTTTTGCATGCAACACTAGGAACGCTGCACTAACGATAAATCCTTTGATCAAATTAAACGGTACGATACCGATCAACACGTAATTTGTTAAAGGCATCCCCAACATCTGATTCGCATTTAACCCAAGAAACATCAGGTATAATGGCGTGATCACGAAATAGTTGGCTACGCTCATGAACAAGGTCATCGCAAGAGTACCAGAAATCACTCCAGCAAATTTATTTCTACCTTCATTTTTTTTCTTTCTAAAGAAGTAGAATATCGGTAATGTAAAGATCGATGTTGCTAAGAAACTTGCCGTATCTCCTACTAGATTATCTGGTGAAAAGCCAGTGGTCACTAGATGTAGGATTGAACGCAAGAATGCTGTGACTACGCCAGCTAGTGGCCCAAATAAAAACATACTGATCAGTACTGGGATATCACTAAAGTCGATCTTTAGAAAACCAAAAGCTGGCATGATTGGAAATGCAAAATATTGCAAAACCAAACCGATCGCAGCAAACATTGCTACAGCGACCATTTTTTGTACACGGGTGTTCTTCATTTGAAATCCTCCTGTTAGGACTCCTCTTCAGCGAACTTTTTTAACGACTCGATCATTTGTAAATAAAAAAACTCTCCTTAGCACAGGGAGAGTTAGAGTTATTTGGCAAAAGTCTGCGTCAAATAAGCTCTATCTTCTTTATCCAGACTATACTGTCGGTACCGGAATTTCACCGGTTCAGCTACTTAAAAAGTAGGTCGTGGACTTTAACCACCGGTCGGGAATTTCACCCTGCCCCTGAAGACGAACCATTTATGATTTTTTGTTTACCCTTTCATTATACATACCTTTAGAAAAAATGCAATCTTTTATACTTATAATTAGTAAGTAACTATTTTGAATGCTTCAATAAACTACTTACTTCCTTTTTATTCAACTCACGATAGTCTCCTGGACGCAAGCCTTGAAGCGTCAAATCACCATATTTTTCACGCTTTAGTTTTTGGACGGGGAGCCCTACTGCCTGCAGCATATTTTTGACTTGATGGTTGCGGCCTTCATGGATAGTCAATTCCACGATACTATGGTTCGTCTTTGGATCTACAGACAAGATTTGATATCTAGCTGGAGAAGTCCATTTTCCTTCGATTTTGACACCTTTAGTTATCGGTGCTAGGTTAGACTTCGTAGCAATACCTTTTACTTTAGCAACATATACTTTATCTACTTCATGTTTTGGATGGGTCAAACGTTGTGCAAAATCTCCGTCGTTTGTCAATAACAGGATGCCTGATGTATCATAATCCAAACGTCCAACTGGGTAAATCCGTTCCTTGACCATCGGAAGAAGATCGGTCACAACTTTACGTCCTTTATCATCAGCGACTGCTGAAATGACCCCTCTTGGTTTATACAATAGATAGTAGCCAAATTCTTCTTGATAAATCGGCACTTCATCTACTTCGATCACATCATTTTTCGTTACTTTGACCCCTAGTTCTTTGATGACTTGGCCATTGACTTTCACTCTGCCAGCTAAAATATATTCTTCTGCTTTGCGTCGTGAAGTTATGCCAGCATGGGCAATTACTTTTTGTAGTCTTTCCATTACGATTGTTCTCCTTCATTCGTTCCATCAAAAAATAGATCTAATGGTGCATCTTCTTTTAATGAAAGTTCCATTTCTTGTATATCTGGTAATTCTTTCAGCGATTTGAGACCAAAGTAATCTAAGAAATAAGAAGTTGTCCCGTATAATATCGGACGTCCTGGCCCTTCCACTCTCCCTTTTTCCTCAATCAGATTGTGGGCAGACAGACGTTGAACGGCTCCTGAAACTTGTACGCCTCGGATTTGTTCGATTTCGACTCTTGTGATTGGCTGTTTGTAGGCAATGATTGCCAAAGTTTCAACAGCTGCTTGCGAAAGCGTATTTGACGTTCCTTGAGCATACCGTTTCAACAACGGCGCTAGCTCTTTTTTGGTCGTCAAAACGATATGCGCCTCTGTCTCCAAAATATGTAATGCACTCGTTGAGTCATTTTCATATCTCTCTTCTAGCTCTGCGACCAGTCGTAGTGCTTCCTCTTTGTCGATTGCTAAAATATGGCTGATTTCATCTAAGGCGATTCCTTCTTCACCGACTATAAAAAGAATCGCTTCAAGTTCACTTAATTTCGTCATTGTTGGTATCTCCTATTGCTGGATAAAGCATGATTGATTCATAATTTTCTTCTTGTTGGGCAACGATCTGTCCATTTTTCATCATCTCTAATATTGCCATAAAGGTTGTCACGATCTCTGTTTTTGAGGGTGATTCAAAAAAAGAATCAAAAGTGCAACCTTGTTTATTTCTCTTTAAACGCTCTTCAACAAAGATGATCCGCTCCTCAATCGTTGTATCGTCTGGCGCAATGATCTTTTCAATTTTTTTCGAAAATTGCTTTCGTTCCAAAATCTTCTGCATTGCACGAAACAAATCGACTTGCTTCACTTGTCCACGTTTCAACGGCCTTTCCTGTCCGATCAAGTCATCAACGGCTAGTGGTTCTTTTGTAAAATACAAGCTTCTTTCCTGTGCTTTTTCTGTCAGTTTTTCAGCGGCATATTTGTATTTCCGATATTCAAGCAACTGATTCACTAACTCATCACGCGGATCTTCTTCCCAATAGCCGTCTTCTTCAATGATTGTTTCTTGAACAGGTAGCAAAGTCTTGCTTTTGATAGCCATCAAGGTAGCAGCCATCACGAGGTATTCTCCCGCAACTGCAAGTTCTAGCGTCTTCATGGTATGGATATAATTCATGTATTGTTCTGTGATCGTCGCAATAGGGATATCATAAATATCAATTTCCATTTGCTGGATCAAATGAAGAAGGAGATCCAATGGTCCTTCAAATACATCTAATTTGATATTGATCTCTGTCACCGTGTTCACTCTTTCTTCTTTTTCTCATTCAGCCATTTGGTAAAATAGGATTCTGTGATCTCTGTGGCACGAAATTTCTTTTCAGGATATTTCTGTTCAAGTTCATCCAACATTAGAAAGCCCATCTTTTCTCCACGATAAGATGGATTCAGCGCTACATCATGAATGACTAGTTCCTCTTCATCTCCCCAATAAACGCCAATGATCCCTTGAATATTGGTTGAGCCTTCAGGAGTGAAGAAGAAAATCTCATACTTTTCTTCTGTTTCATACGTATCGATCTCTTTCAGCCGGTTTTCTTTATCCACTAATTTTTTATGGAAGCTTAAAAGTCCCATAGCGATTTTACGATTTTCTTTTCGGTAATGTGTTAACATTTTTTCACCTTCCTATGACTAAGCCCTTGGAAAATGCTGCTTATAAACATCCGTCATTCTTTTCTTCGTGATATGTGTATAGATTTGTGTCGTTGATATATCCGCATGGCCTAGCAATTCTTGAACAGTTCGGAGGTCCGCACCGTTTTCAAGTAAATGAGTAGCAAAACTGTGGCGTAAAGTATGTGGCGTCACTTCTTTTGTGATACCGGCATCACGCACTAATTGTTTCAAATTTTTCCAAATACCTTGCCGTGATAATCCTGAACCATGATTATTCACGAAAACGTGGACTTCAGTAGCGTCTTTGACAAGTAATGGTCTCACTTCGTCTAAATAACGTTCCAACCATTGGATTGCATAATCACCTAAAGGAATGATTCTTTCTTTATCTCCTTTACCGATCGTCTGTACTAACCCTAAAGATAAATGCAGATCGCTCAATTTCAAACCGATCAGTTCGCTTACCCGCATTCCTGTAGCATACATGACTTCCAGTATTGCGCGATCTCTGATCCCCAGATTTTTGGTTGTGTCTGGAGCTTCGATCAGACGTTCAACTTCTTTCAAAGACAGTGTGCTAGGTAACTTTTGGGCTTTTTTAGGTGTATCGATATGCTGCATCGGATCATGATCAGTAATACGTTCTTGGCGTAAGAATTGATGAAATCTTCTTAAACTTGTAATCATCCGTGTGACAGTCGCGGGTGCTTTTTTTTCATCATGCATCTTCTCTAGATAACTGATCACTATGAAACGATCGACATCTTGCCATGCAGTAATTTTTTTTTCCTCCAAAAAATGAAGGTATTGCGCTAAATCACGTTCATAACTTTTTCTAGTATTTAATGATAATCCTCGTTCAATCGTCAGATAGTGGAGATAATCATTGAGTTCTTCTTTCATAATAATCCACCTCGTGCTACTCTATCATATCAGATAGCCTTCATTTTCGATAGTCTCTTTTAGACGCAGACAAAGAAAAAGCCGTCTGTTCCATTAGACGGTTTTACTTTCTTTTTCCTGATTATAACATTTTTGGCAGATACCGTGAAAAGTTAAGCGATGATCTTTTACTAAAAAGTGATAGCGGTCCTCTACTACTTCTTCTACCTGAATCAATAGATCTTCTTCCACTTCTTCGATCGTTCCACATTTCAAGCATAATAAATGATGGTGAAAATGTTTAGCCCCTTCTTTTCGCAAGTCATATCGTGCAACACCGTCGTTAAAGTTCACCTTATCGATGATTTTTAGGTCAGTTAATATTTCTAATGTACGATACACTGTAGCTAAACCAATTTCTGGGCTTTTCTTTTTTACTAGAAAAAAAACTTCTTCTGCGGATAAGTGTTCTTTTTCATTTTCTAACAGAACAAGCAAAGTTGCTTCTCTTTGCGGGGTCAGTTTAAACCCAGATTCGTGTAATTGCTGTTTTGTTTTTTTCATTACTGACATAGCGTTCATAACCATTTTTTTCAACCCCAACAATTTATAATAATTATAATTAACTAGAATATTTTTACTCTCTAAATTAAAATAATTATAAGCTAGTTAAGAAAAACATGCAAGCCATTCTCAATTAGAATTTTTATTTCGTTTCGTTACACCATCTTCTTGCTTGATCAATCCTTGTTTCAATAGATTACCTAGTGCACGTTTGAATGCTCCTTTGCTGATTCCAAATGCTTTCATGATTTCTTCTGGATCTGATTTATCTGTAAAACTGATTTGCTGATCGGCGGATCGTTCGATGATCGTTAAAATCATTTGTGCGTCATCAGAAATTGCTTCGTATGCTCTTGGCTTCAAAGATATGTTTAGTACCCCATCTGGTCTGACACCGACTACCCGGCCCTTTACCTGTTCTCCGAGTCTTGGTTCATTGTATCGTTCAGATGGATGGATGAATCCTAGGTAAAAATCATCTGTCAATATATAGGTACCAGTTAATTTTAAGCGATACGCTGTCCCAGTGATATCTTTGTTTTTCATTTCTTCTGTTCCAAATTTACTTAATGATTTAAAGATTTTTTCATCCGCTAAACTACCCCAAATACGATCCTTCGCATCCACTTTTAGAGAAATCATCAAACGATCGCCTTTTTTAGGCCAGAGTTCTGTCATTGTAGGTAATTCATCTAGTGAAACGACAAAATCTTTATCAGACAAGCCGATGTCTACAAAAACCCCTAGATCTTTTCTGGAAGAAGTGACTGTGCCAAACGCGTAATGTCCGATCCGGCTTTTCGGGATCACTGTTGTAAAACGGTTTTCGTGCTTTTGATTTTGGTAGCCGAATCCCTCAACTGCTTCACCGATCCGATGTTCACCTTCCATTTTACTTAATCCAAAAGTTTGTCCATTTTTTTGAACAAAATAATTTTTTTCATTTTCATCAATTACCATACCGGTAAATATCGTTGCTAATAATTCATTCATTTTATTTCTCCTTTATACGAAAGACAGGTTATCTCTGCCAACTTTCTTTGCTATCATACCATAATGTCACTTTGATTAGTAGCGTGTTACCCGGCAATAACTACAAAAAAACTTAGGTCCCTTATTTCCCAACATACTGAATAGAGATCCCCTACTCATGTTGAATAGAAAAATAAAGTAAACCTAAGTTTTTGTTCTGCGTATCCTTTTAACGACTGCCGTTACCGCCAAACCAGCCTGTTTTACAGTTGATCGTCACAATATAAAATGGTAACGCACTTTCACCGATTCCATTCATTAATGAAGATTTGGTAGAAGTTGCATAAAGATTGTAATACCCTTGGCCATTTTCAATTCTAACTTTTTCCAACCGATAACCGCCTTGAACGATGTAGCCTCGCTGAATACATGTATTAATCACGCTTTCTTGAACACCGGGTGCCCAATTCCAAGCTGCATTTGCTGTATCTGCTACATCACTTGGACGTGTAGCCATGATTGGCTGATTCGCAGAATTTTTATTTACTGAAGAAGAATTCGCTGCTTGCTGTGCAGCTTGTGCTGCAGCCTGTGCTTTTCTTGCTGCCTCTGCTGCTTTCTTCGCTTCTTCTGCCTTTTTCGCTTCCTCTTCTTTTTTCTGTTGTTCCTCTTTCTTGGTCAATATATCATCTACTTGTTTTAACTGATCTTTTAGAGTCACAGCTAGCTCTTGATTTTTCACCTGATCTACAGCCTTTTGTGCATCTGTATATTGCTCACGAGTTGCAGAGTCTGCGACTTTATCATCAGCGAAAACGATATTGGTTTTCTCTTTTGCTGTTTGCAGTTGATCGTATTGTGACTCAGCTTCATCTTGCGCTTTTTTCAGCAGTTGTCCAAAATCAGAATCGTCTGTTGCGAAACGTTGGATTTCTTGGTCTGCTTTTAATTTCAAATCATCAGCTAAGTGATCATCAATGATTGCCTCAGTAGTAAACAGCTCGTTGACACCCTTGATATCTTTTACCTTTGTTTGGATATCTTCATACGTTTTTTCTAGATCAGCATAGCCTTTTTCTCCTTTGACCTCATTCAACGCTGTTTTTAACTTCGTCAAATCTTGATTGATCATAGAAGTACGTAAAAACTGATGCGCCCCATCATAGTAAAAAGTAGCAAGTGTTTTCTTCAACTCATTTACTTTTTGCTGTTGCTTTTTCGCTTCTGCTGCAATTTGTGCTTGAACCGTTTGCTGGTGATCATAATACGCCCAACCGCCCGCTCCAATCAGTACCGCAACCGCCAATACTATATACGGGATTTTTCTTGATTTTTTCGTTTTAGCCGCTTTTTTGTTATCCTCATTTTCTTCTGATAATGGCAATTCTTCCTTTTGAGGCTCTGTTTCAGGAATCACCGTTTCAGGAGTCGGCTGTTGTGTTTCATTTTCTTTCGTATCAGTTGCGTCTTCGCTCTTATTGATAGAAGCAGCAATAGGTGTGTCTATCTCTTTTTCCAAATCAGAGAGGGGTTTATTCGTTTTTATTGGCTCTAATGGTTCACTATTTTCTTCTTTTACTTCTTTTTCCGCCTTTTCCTCTTCCTTTATGGATTCGATTACTGGTGGCACCTCTTCTTCCAACCGAGCTTTTGCTTCTAGCGGTTTTGATACTTCTGCTTTTTCTGATACAGATGCATCTGTGACTTCTTGCATTTGATCTGACAATTGACCCTCTTTTGCTGCGATTTTATCGTTGATCATCTTCATCAATTCTTTTGCATGCTCTTCAGTCGTATCTTCACGATGGGCTTTGATGTAGGCAGCTAAGATGGAATTTTCTTCTTCCTGATCCACAAATTCCTTTAGTTCAGCCACTCGTTTTTTCTGTTCAGTATCTATTGTTTTTTCAAGAGACTGGTCTTTGGGCTGATTTTTTGTTTGTTCTTCTTTCACCAGCTTTTTATCTATCGTCAGCGGTTTCTTTTCTTCTTTATCCTTCATGTTCGTTGTTGTTTGCGACATTGTGTTTTCTTTAGAGGTTACATCATTTTTAAAGATTTCCATCACAGATTCCAAAGGTAGATCTTTTAGTTCTGACCACTCAATTGGATCATTTAATTCACTATCTGGAAAAACTTCTTCTGAAGAACCCTCGTGTGACTGGGAAATTGATTCGTTTTCTTCATTAGTGTGTTGATCTATCTCTTCGATTTGATAACCGCAATCAGGACAAGTTGATTTGTCCTCGATTTTATCTGATCCACACTTTGGACATTTTTTTATCACTTAGGGATCGGCTCCTTTTGTTAGGTTTACGCTATCATTAAATCTACCATATTCTGAACCTCACGCCAATAGGTTATTTTTATACTCCTTTAAAATCTATAAATTAATAGCCGTTATACAATCAGATTTACCAGCATATTTCTTTTGAAGAAACTATCATTAGTATATCCCTTGAATAAGCTAATGTTCTAGTACATTTTTCTTTTTTTGTGACTCGTGGTTTAATTCAAGAAAATTCATTTTTTCTTTTGCTTTAACAATAAGAGTTTCTATACTTCTTTTGACTCGGGTATCCGTAAGTGGTCTAGCTGT
Source organism: Enterococcus sp. VV15 (assembly GCF_005236045.1). NCBI lineage: Bacteria > Bacillati > Bacillota > Bacilli > Lactobacillales > Enterococcaceae > Enterococcus > Enterococcus sp. VV15. Next base: position 7,482 of record NZ_QPTY01000031.1, on the reverse strand, counting down.
ACTTGGTTTAGTATTCGTAAGCGGCCTAGCTGTACTTGGTATCATCGAAAAATTCTTATTGTCTTTTAAAGGCCCCTTCTCCTGTGCAACTTCTATATGTAAATCATTATTCATAGTCAATATCATCTCTATAATTAGTAGCCATACTCGATCCTCTGAATGTTCATCTCTTTTGACACGTGGACGTTTATTAAACTCCCTTTTCTCAGCAAAATCTCTAATGATAGTCGCAATTAACTCTGCATCTTGCAATTGATAATTAGCATACAACATCTTGTTATTAACCATTTCACGGAACACAGAATATCTTGATAAATTCGGCAACTGGTGCACCTCTGCCAGTTGATCTACAAAGCGTTTAAAGGGGGCAGAGTTTACAACATTTCCCCATGAAAATTTCTTATGATATTGCTCTGATACCTCTTTTCCACTTTTCTCTTCTCCTTTCCTCGCAAAAGAATATTTTGCAATATCGTCTGTTTCTGAGGATAAATGGGTTACTTCATGTACAAGAAATGTATCTATTCTTCCAACTAATTCTTTTGTTGTAGAAAGCTTAGGATCCAGATGAAAAGCATCGGCTAAAATGACAATTCTATTTTCTGGGTCTAGAGGATATACAAATCCCTGCTTAGTCATTAACTTTCTAAATGACGACTGATATTCATGTGATCCTGGTATCTTAACAAGATCAGTTGATGCAATCAAAATATTTTTAGCACCCATATCCAGCGTTTTTTGAATGAAGTTTCTTCCTTGTTCTGAAATCAATCCTATTCTTTGAATAATTTCCTTCAGGATCAGCTCTTTTCTTGAACTGTTTTCCAGTTGAAACATTTTCGTCAAATATTCTCTGAAAGAAGGGGGGAAACTATTGGAACTTTGACACAAATTTTTCACCTCATGAAACATTTGTTTCGCATACTTAAGCTCCGTTGCAACTTTTTTCTGAAACGGTTTGAGAAAATCCGGCACTCTATTTGGATCAAGACTCTCAAATACTCGAAATTTAGGAGGATAATTTCCAAATCCTTTATTAACACTTCTTAACATATCAATTTTCATACGTTTTTTTTCAAAATCATATTGCGAAGGTGAAAGTGGAATAAACGTATCTCCTCCTTTAAATGGCACTCTGCTATCTTCTATCCTATCTGCTACTTTAATAAAAGGTACTGATTTTTTAAACTTGATCCATTCAGACGCATAATTTGCTGGGTCTGGAAAGACATTATAATCCTGTGTTATTTGAGAATTAACGGATGACTTTAAACTTGAACTTTCTCCTAGTTGCGAGGCACTGGGTTGTGGCTCACCTCCTTCTTGCGAGGAACCAGCTTTTGGCTCACCTCCTTCTTGCGAGGAACCAGCTTTTGGCTCATCTCCTTCTTGCGAGGAACCAGCTTTTGGCTCATCTCCTTCTAGATTCTTTTGTTTTTCTCCAATTTCTTCTAAAAATTCATTTGTTTTTAAATTACTTAGTAGCTCTTCTTCATTTATGGAAGATATTGATTTATTCGCAAGTTCTTTCTCCCATAATTTTTTTTCCTCAATAGTTTCAAATTCAAATTGACCTCGTTCTGGGTGAAATCGCACGATCTTCAACGATGCTTGCACATCTTGTTGTACTAAATTATACCGATTACTCTCCTCATTTAACAATATCAGCGGAACATAATGATCATCAATCTTAATGTAAGATCTCCCTGTAGCATCCCACATCAATCCTCTCTCATCTGGTGCTGTAAGAGCAGAAGGTGTATCTAGTGTTTCAAACATATGATGCTCATTTTTAAAAGTTATTTTCAGATTTTCTGACACAACTGGGGAAGTACTCGCTTCAAAATACCATTCTTCACCATTAAAATTCACAGGAAAAATTTTGTCGTCTTCAATTACATCATAGCGAACACCATGCCCTTCAATAGTCGTTTTTCTAACTGGGACAAACTGCTCATTCATTTTAAGATAGGACTCCTCTACTCCCTCGCTCTCCTTATAAACATAAACAAGCCCTTCACCATAATATTTTTTATTTAAATTTATTTCAGGTATACACGTTAAAAAATCTTCTTGATTCTTCGCTAACCGACTAAGTAAATTTTTTTGATCACTTGTAAAAGATACACCTTCTTTAAAAACTTCTAATTGATCACCTCTTAGGGTATAATACTTGCCAAAGCCTTGCCCTGTTTTAATGTCAGGAACCTGCACATATGCGCCATTTTTGAGTCGCTTGACATAGATTTCTAACCCACTATCGGGTAAGTTAATCTTCTTAAACTCTGTAGAAACAACAGGATGTTCTTTTTCTAATTTTTTTACTTTATTCAAAATATAAATTGCATTGAGATCACCCGTTTTTCTGTTCTTCATATGTACCTTAAGTATTCGATCCCTGAGCTTCCCTATTCCTTTCCCTGTCAATCGCCCGACATCAGCCACCAATTCAAAACCTGGATCGAAGAGCCTCAACACTTCTTTCCCAATGTCTAGTAATTCATGTTTAACGGGAAAATGATACGCAACTCTTCGAAAGGCGTTCCTTGCCCCTCCCTGCAAATAGTATTTAGTCAATTCTTCACCGATTCTTGTAGTGATTGAAATAGACTTGCTTAATATCGGAATCACAGAAAGAGCATCAAGTGTGCAAGAGAAAATCGATTTACTTATATTTTTTTCAATAATTCCAGTTACACAATCATAAAAGGGCAGAAAAATTGAGAGCACTTCTCGTATCGTAGCTTTTATTTTTTCGTCCGATGGTATATCGTTTCCTGAATTATAAAGTTGGGTTCGCATAGCAATGCTATGCTTACGGCTAAATTCTTCCCAAAATTTGGGAAAGGCTTCCTGATTATTTAACATTTTATTTTCATCCACAAAAATATCGAAATATCTATACTCTAAGGATTTTTTTGAAATATTATCTCCAAACAGCCCATTCTTGAGATATTTATATTGATTACGATCTACTCGATAGATAGAGTAACTCTCATCATCTAATTTTTTCAATGCATATATTCGTTCTTCATTGTTCTTTTTTGCTACAAACAAATCTACATTATCAGCCAGAGACCAATATATTGCAGTATCAGGAGATGCTTTAAAATCAATGTGACTCTCTTTTCCTATTTTCGCAGTCGCACTATAAATCTTTGTATCAGATGAAAAGATAAAGCCAAAGTCGCTTCGATGCATTGAATTCAGCGCAATTTCAATGAGTTGAGCGTCCAAATGGTAATAGTAAAACGCAACATCATTAGTCATTTTGGTATATATTTTTTCCACATTAATAGGCGGTAAAGGTGGACAAGGGTTTTCTCCTTTTAGAAGTCGATCGATAGGACTGAGGACGCCAAAGCTGCCATTTCTCGTTTGAGGCATTATACCTGAAACGAAACATTTAGTAATGAACTGGTCGGCTATCTTCGCTTTATTCATCCAACTTTTAGTTGCTTTCTGATATTTTCGAAATAAATCTTCTGTTTCTAATATATAGAAACGACCCGTTTTATAGTAATTGATAAGATTTTGGAGGCTGATAGCTTTGTAATTTCCATCTCTTACTGCTTCACGTAATAACGTTGGTTCAAGTTGAGCAGTCGCAATTAAAGCAGGTATCAGTAACGACCGCAACTCTGGTATGTCTTCTTTAGTCACTCTATTCAAAACAGCATCAAACAATTCGTGTTTTTCTTCTATGGTGAGTAGTTCTGCATAATCTGTTTTTTCCAATAATTTTTTCATTGCTAGTTGCCGCAATGCATGATAATCGGAAATCAACTGCTCAGAGTTATTTAAGTAATTAGGCATTTCCTTAAAAATCAATAGTTCCCATAACCGTATAAGAGCTTTATCCGAATTTGATCTTTTTTCAGAAATATGTGCTTCAGATGACAAAAATGGATACACTCCTACTTTAAGCAGTGCCCCCAAATCTTTGATGGTCAAAGTAGATGGATCATTATAGTTGATAATTTTCTCAACTAAATATTCATCAAAGGAGCAGCCAAGTATATTCTCAAACAGCCAATTTCTCACAGTTTCTTCGGCGTTATTATCTGAGATGCTCTCATCTGTTTTTCCTCCATAAAGATTTAATTCTTTAAGAATAACTCTTGACAACTCTTGAAGCTTATCTGTCCTGAGAGTCACCATACTGCCATCTTGAAAAAACCATTTCGCTATTGCAACAAATAGTTCTTTGTTTGTTGAATATTCAGATAAGTCCACGTTTTGTTGAAAATATTTTTTCACTCCGTTCATTACTTCGGGACTTTGCCATTGAACGACTTTATCTTCGAGTTTTGGAATAACTAAATCATTATTTTTTTTATTATAATCTTTTCGTACATCATCTCGCCAGTTTGTTAAAATATCACGCGCAGTTTCTACATCTTTAACTTCCTTCGTTGTTAACCCCTCAATAAGCTGATTCGCCACTTGTATCATCCTACTACTAAATAATTTTCCCTTTATATCTCCTGCAGAAGCTATCCACTTTGCTGTAGCGTTTACAACTTGTGCAGGGTAATGAATATCACAATGTATTCCTTGATCTTCTAAAAGATGAATAATTCGTGTAAGCTGAGCTATTTTTTCCAGTTCACTAAGCTTAGGTAATTCAATACTATCTATTTGAGGCATATCACCCTGAGGCATGTCAAGAATCGTTTGATTAAAAACTGTAGCTGGTTGCCCAGCAGTTTCTTCTTTAACTTTGATATCCGAGCTATGTTCTGCTATATTACGATCACTCAATTCCTTAAATCTATCATAGTAATCTGCCTGGGCGTTATTATTTTCCCATTGCAATAAGAGTTGCCGACAATAAGCCGTAGTCAGGTCTTTTTCTACTTTTAGATCGGTCATTTCGTCAGTTGTTTTTTTCACTGGCGTAATTTTGTTAGTTGCGCCACTCTCTTTACCTTCCATGACAAATTTATTATAGAGTCGCTTCGCTACTTGAGCTTCTCTTTTTCTTATCTGCTCATAATTTTTACCAGCCAAAATCCACATCTGTACTGATTGAACTAGTTTTATATTTGACTCTAAATAAGGTAAATCTGAAATAAATGGATCTGTTTGTTCAGCTAAAAAATCCCTTACTTCCTGATTCATCCCCCCAGTTCGCTCACGTGCCAGAAAAAGGTCGGCATCATAATAAAAAAGATTGAGTCCTGCATGAATATGAGGGATAATAAGCGGCACTCCTGACAAAAACTCTTTGAATAGCTGATCACTCTGCTTCTTATAGACATTCTCAAAATAGGTAAAGAGGTCAGATTCTGGTTGCGCTAACTCATGATGGATCACTTCATCCCTGAGTGGTTTATAGGGATAGTCGGCTAGTAACGTGTTGATTCTCCATTGCTCAATAATATCCTGTCGTCTACTCGAAGTTATGGCATCCCCCCATCGGACATTTTTTTCTCCATAACGTTTAAGTAGGAAATAAACCAAAAATTTTTCTCTTTCTGATTGGTCTATAGCTATTTTTTCACTAGTAGATTCCCTTTCGTGACTAAGATTACCCTTGATCCACTTTTGAGCAATCTCGAGTAACTCACTATCAGTAGTCGTCACAGTTGCTACTTTTTCGTTCATAAAAAACTGTTTCAGCTCTGAATTTACTTTACTTGTTTCACTGCGGCTTAAAAAAAGAGCCTTGTTATAATAGAAAATCGGCAGTAGTGCTTGCTCACTTCGCTCGGGTAGCATATGGTTGGTTAAATCTTCAATGATTTTTTGGACTCTTTCACGTTCGGGATCCTTCACAAGGGCGGAGGATTCGACTTGTTGCATGTCTATTCCGATAGTTTTATTGTGGTTTCTCGCTTTATTTAGGTTTGGCTCTCCCTGATTTAAAAATCCTTCATGAGATAATGGCAACGATTCATCAGCAAGTTTCAGTGCCGCTGCACCAAAATCCGGCAAACTAGGTAATTTTTCAGCAAATTCCGAAAAGGTTTTTATCAGTTCTCTAGTTAAGTGCTCGATTTTTTGATAAAAAGAAACCTCTTCTGCTTGCAAAACAAATTCTGTTGTTTGTAGAACTGCTTGCTCTGTACTTTTTTGATTTCGTTGTTTCTTTTTCACTCCATTTATTGATGACGGTCGATGCCATTCAGGAATATTTGTCGATTGATTAGCCTCTTTTCTTGCGGGGAAATCAACTAAAAATTGTTCATCATAATTTATTGAAAATGCCTTTGTCAGTAAATCGACAAAATAATCCATCACCGAACTATCTTTTGATCCCTTGGGAATTTTTGTATAGGATGTATTTTCGTAATGACTAAAAAAATGAGAGAATGTGGCGGTCAAATCCTCCCAAAACTTGTTTTCTAAAGGAGAGGTTCCTATTGTAGCCTCTTTGGTATTGCCTTGCCTAAGCCTTTTTTCATACGCCGCTTGGAAAGCCTCTCTCAGTTTCTGGGTTGCTTCTTCAGAAGAAAAATTAGTTGGCGCATTTTCTTTTTTTAGCAGGACCTCTTTAAACGTAAATTGACTGATCTTGTTCTCTTCACCAGTTCGATTTCTATTCAATGTGTGTGGCACACTAATCGCAGACTGGCAAATGGTGTTAAAATGTGTCTTTTCAACCGTGCTTCCTAAATGCAACGAATCTTTTTTTGTCGAACAGTTCAAAAGTTCTGTTATTCCATGGCTCAATTTATGGAACGAAAGAAGCCAGTGATGGGTTTCCTCTACCAAATCAAAATCAACAGTTTGTGGCGGAGTCTTCATAAATTTAGCTTCTCCGGTTAAATGGCTTGGTATTGCTTGGCTGATACGCGTTTGGTTCGCTTTAGAACTTGAAGTAAAGGAATGTAGAGTCGCCTGCCCCCCATTTTTTCTCACTTCGATTAGAGAATCTACTTCAAATGCAGCATTGGTTTTCTGAACGACGTTCTGATGTCTTGGGAGTTCTACCACTGGCGGTCTTAGGCTACCCAATAGATTCAATATATGAAGCAACGCTACTGGTTTTTTCATTACTTCCTCTGTTGGCGTGTGTCCCACACTATCAGCGACCCGATTTAAAAGCCTCTGATCAGATTTTGGATCATTTTTCTTGTTGATCTTATTATAAAAATCGCCTGTACTCTGTCTATTTCGTGTTAACTGTTCTTGGTTTTCCTTACTACTTTTTTTTCGCACTCTTTTCACTCCTTTTTCATAATTTGTAATATAAATCAAATTTATGTATCAATGTTTCTCAGTCATCTGACTACCTTTTTTGCTTCTATTGATATCAAAAATAAACAATACGCTTTCATTTTTTGATAGATCATTTAATCTGTTCATTTCTTAAATTATTTATTTAGTTCAGTATGCTCCAAAAAAAGAGAAAAAATACCAAAAAAGTTCAATAATAACAATTTAAATATAGAAAAAAAGTCAAGTCCATAATCCTGTGTAAAATACTATACAATGTTTTACCGGTCTCTCATTGATCAAACTTAATATATTTTC
>NZ_QPTY01000030.1:0-39053 GCF_005236045.1 Enterococcus sp. VV15 | reverse complement strand
TTGTGGTTAAAAACATTGTACCGTAAAAGGGCTGTTACATGGCCTTTTATCTTTTACACAATTATATGGACTTTATCGTTATTTAATCTGAGTTATTGATTTTTTAGTCATTCCTTAGTTATCAGGAATACATAACATTTTTTATAGCGAAATAAACGTTTGCTACCAATAATAAAAAAATACAAAAGAAAGAGTAAATGAAGTGGTGTGCTTGAGTGGAATGATAGCTTTTATAGATAATAGCAGTGTAACTGCAAGTAAATGTTCAAAAATAGAATTCAAAAATAGTTTATTTAATTTGTCGATAACAGTCGTTTCTTGTTAGGAACAAAATAAAAAATCCTATACTAATAGGATTTTGACTAGTGTAATATTGAAAATATTGTTATGTAAAGAATTCTTATCTTTGTTGTTTTTGCTATTTCATACTTGCGTTAGTAGGATAGTTTACTTACAATAGTTGCAGATAGAAACAGCTGAATAAAAAGGCTCCTTGATAGTTAGCGGCAACTAACTACCAAGGAATGACCAGTCACACGTCTACACCCTGACCGATCATTTGCCATAGTCAATGCAGTTGCATCGACCTTATTTATTGTACCTAATTTTAGGTGAAAATTCTACCCTTGCTGTAGATTTTTCAAGGGATCGAATGCTTGTTGATTTGCTATGTCAAGGTATTGGGCAGAACGCCTGATACCTTTTTTGTATTTAGCTACTCTACCACAAACTAGTCACTTTCTGTTTCTATCTCACTTAAAATTAGGAAGCTGTTTCTGTCGTGAATGTAAAGGCAGGAGAAACAGATGGGTTTACGCTACTTTGATTACTATAATCAACTGGAAAAGAAATTAAGAATCGAAGAACCGCTCATGTCACAAGCCGGAAGATGGATAGCTCGGCAAATCTCTTTGGGTGGAAAATTACAGATATTTGCTAGTCGCTCACTTAGCGGTGTGGCTTTTGAATTTTGGGAACAGCTGCCAGAATCGATCCCAGGAACATTAATAAAAAATCCGGCAAATGGAATATATGAAGAAATAGAAGGAACAGGTACAGCGATCATTGAGCAACTTACTACACAATCGGAAGATATCTTTTTGCTTCTTTCAAATGAAGGCAGAAATCCCAGTATAATAGAGTTAGCACAGTGGATCAAAGACAACGATTACACATTGATCGTTGTCACGGGATTTGATCTATCCAGAAGTATCAAGTCACATCACAGTAGTGGATTAAGATTATTCGAGTTTGCAGATTTGGTATTAGATAACCATGCAAAGATGAATGATGGTGTCTTGACTTTGCCAAATGTTGATTCTGAGATTTGCGGTGGTGCCTCGATTGCTACAATGCTATTGCTTCAACAAATGATCTATTTTACAGTCTGCCAACTGAAACAGTAAATGGAAAATATAGTTAAAAAGAGACAAGAAAGAATTCTTGCGAATTCTTTCTTGTCTCTTAATACACGTTGATGAAAGAGTCTTCCCCAAAACTCTTTACACTGCAATTATAGTACATTAGTTATGATTATTGCAATGAAGTTTATCTATTGAATGAAAAAAAGTCTTAAATAAAGGACCTTATTTATGCAGAGAACGTTTTCTACGAAAAAAATAGTAGAAAACATGAATATATATTTGGAAATATCAGGGAATGAATAAATAGCAGTTATCTACATATGATGAGAAAAATGAATCAACATTTTACCAAAGATGAAAGATAGAAAAATTTTTTAATCGAAGATTAATTATAAAATATACTTATTTTTCTTAACTAGATATATTTTGATGACTATTAGGAGATTTTTATTTAGTCAAAAGAAAAAATTTTTTTTAATGGATAATTCATGTCTCAAGTATATTTTTACTGTATAATCTAGTTGCTTATCCATTTTTTATTCATTAAATTTGTAAACAGAAAGGAAGAATTGCTTTTGAAGAAAAAAATTTCTTCGGGAAAACCTAAAAGAGATCTTACAAAAATGACGACTCCGCATACGTATGTCATTATTTTTGGCGTTGTTATATTTGCATGGATACTAACATTTCTTGTTCCAGCAGGAAAATTCAGTACACAAGACATTGAATATAAAGATGCAAACGGAGAAACTAGTACACGGACGGTATTACGACAAGATTCATTTCGTTATGCATATGAATTAGACAAGTCTTATGTGTTTGACCAGTTGGAGGACTTACAAGATAACCCGTCACAAAGAGAAAAACTAGATGTTCCAGAAAAAGGCTTAGAAGAGGTCATTTCTGAAGGAGAAAAAAATCTGTCACAAGAGAAACTTGACAAAATTTCTCTAACGGATGATGTGTTATACGAGCAATATGGAGAAAACATTTATGATACTTCCAAGAAACTCCATAAAACAGCGAAGATTTGGGGAACCGATGATTTTGGTGGATTCGGCTTTTTGAATTTTGTTTTTGAAGGTCTAGTTTCTGGCGATAAATATGGTTCTGCAGTTGGGATCGTTGCCTTGATTCTTGTTGTCGGGGGAGCGTTTGGGATCATCATGCGAACCGGTGCTATTGATGCAGGTATCTATGCTTTTATCAGTAAAACAAAAGGATTAGAGCGCCTTGCTTTACCGTTATTATTTTTCGCTTTTTCATTTGGAGGCGCAACATTCGGGATGGCAGAAGAGGTAATCCCATTTTCTATGGTAATGGTTCCCTTTGTCATTGCTCTCGGGTATGATTCGATCGTTGCAGTTACGGTGACTTACGTAGCATCTCAAGTTGGTAATGCTACCTCTTGGATGAGTCCATTCAGTGTAGCAGTAGCGCAAGGGATTGCGGGAATACCAGTACTATCTGGTGCCACGTTCCGTTTGATCATGTGGATTGTCGTTACGGCGTTATCTGCAGGGTATTTGATGATCTACGGAGAGAAAGTTCGTAAAAATCCGGAAAGTTCTGTAACATATAAATCAGATGAATATTTCAGAAGTCATTTGAAGAAAACAACGGATGAGCGAAAAGCATTTACCTTAGGACATAAGTTGATTTTAGTTGAAATGTTGGCTGTATTAGTTTGGATCGTTTGGGGTGTTACGCAGAAAGGCTATTATATTCCAGAAATTGCATCTCAGTTCTTTGTGATGGGATTGGCAGCTGGGATCATTGCTGTGATTTTCAAACTTGATGATATGAAAGTCAATGATATCGCTTCTTCTTTCCAATCCGGTGCGGCAGATTTAGCTGGAACTGCAGTTGTTGTAGGGATGGCGAAAGGAATCTTATTAGTATTAGGTGGTTCAGATGCATCTGTGCCTTCTGCATTAAATACGATCTTACACAGTATTGGTTCACTATTATCAGGTGTACCGGCAGTGATTGGTGCTTGGGCGATGTACATCTTCCAAAGTCTCTTCAATTTAGTCGTTACATCAAATTCAGGACAAGCAGCGTTGACGATGCCGATCATGGCACCATTAGCGGATTTAGTTGGTGTTTCACGCCAGGTAGCTGTATTAGCTTACCAATTAGGTTCAGGGTTCATGGATGCTTTTACACCAGTATCAGCAAGTTTGATTGGAGTACTAGGTGTGGCACGTATCGAATGGGCTAAATGGGCAAAATTCCAGATAAAAATGCAAGGATTTTTCTTTGTACTGGGAACGATTTTTATTATGATCGCGATAGCTATTGGTTTACAATAAAAGAATAGAAGAACAAAAAAGCAGCTGGACCTATAGCAGGTGCAGTTGCTTTTTTATAAAGAAAGGAAGAAAAAAATGAAACTCATTCGACAAATTGAAGTATACGCACCAGATTATTTAGGAAAATTAGATGTTTTACTAGCAGGAAATAAGATCATTGCACTAGAGGAAAACATTACAGGTGGTTACTCTGAATTAGAGGTGGAAGAAATTTCTGGGGAAGGGAAACTGTTGACGCCGGGATTTATCGACTGTCATTTCCATATCCTAGGAGGTGGTGGTGAAGGAGGCTTTCAAAATCGCACGCCAGAAGTCACGTTGAGTCAATTGACATCAGCTGGTGTGACTACTGTGGTCGGCTGTTTAGGAACAGATGGTGAAGGGCGGGATATGACAGCGCTCATTAGTAAAGCGAAAGGCTTAGAAGCAGAAGGGATTACTACTTTTGTATATGAAGGCTCGTATCGATTACCTGTCAAAACTGTCACTGATTCGATCATCAAAGATTTTTTAACAATCGATAAAATAATCGGAATCGGTGAAATTGCTGTTTCCGATCATCGTTCTTCTCAGCCAACTTTTGAAGAATTTGCTCGTGCCACTGCTGATGCACGTGTGGGTGGGATGTTATCAGGTAAAGCTGGAATCGTGAATGTCCATCTAGGTGGAGGAACAAGGAAACTTGAACTATTGAAAAAAGTAGTAGAAGAAACCGAAATTCCCATTTCACAATTTTTACCAACCCATGCGAATCGTACACAAGAATTACTTGATGCATGTATTGAATTTGCTAAAAATGGCGGTACTATCGATTTCACTGCAAGCGAAGATCCTGATTTTTGGGAAAAAACAGATGGAGAAGTCCGTTTTAGTAAAGCATTGAAACAATTATTAGATGCGGGTGTTGCTCTTGATAATTTTACGATGACTTCCGATGGTCAAGGAAGCCTGCCTTATTTTGACGAAAACAACCATTTTATCGGGATGGGTGTTGGTAGTGCAAAATCATTATTAGTCGGTATCAAAGAAGCTGTCCAAAAGGAAAATATTCCATTGGAAATTGCACTTCGAGCTATCACAACTAACCCAGCGCGCATTCTAAAGCTTGAAGGCAAAGGGCAAATACAAGTCGGAAATGATGCTGATCTATGTATCCTTGATAAGGAAACACTAAGGATTGATTCAGTCATCGCCAAAGGACAAATAATGGTGAAAGAACAGGAAGTCAAAGTTTGGGGAACATTTGAAAAAACGATCTAGGGAGTTTAAGCATTCTGTTTGTCTGTTTCTATAGTTGATGATACCCTGATAGTAGTAAGAGATGAAAATCAAGGGAGGAATTAGAATGGCAGATTTAAAAGGTCGTACAGAAGATACAAAAGATAAAGTAGTTGGTGAAGGAAAAGAAGCATACGGTAAAGCTACCAATGATAAAAGCAAAGAAACAGAAGGCAAAGCTCAATCTTTAGGTGCCGATATCAAAGGGAAAGCACGTGACCTCGGCGACGACATCAAAGAAGGTTTTGAAGATATCAAAGAAAAATTCTCCAAAAAAGACGATCACCGAAAATAAGTATTCCATGTTTATCATGTGGAGTTCCCAATATTACATGATGATAAAATGATACCCAACTCAGTAAGCACAAAGAACGGTTGGAACAGGAGCAACTCCTGTTCCAACCGTTTATTCGTTTTTAAAGAATGAGATAAAAGTGTTTCTTACTTTTGTCCCACGCTCTTTTCTCTCCAATTTCTCAAACCTAAACGACTTTTGTCTCGATTTCAGGATTTTTAGTGTGTCGAATCAAAAAAAGTTATTCTGGCGAATCAAGGGTGATTTTAGCAAATTCTTTATTTTTTAATTCATAGATTTCATCACAGCTTTTTGCAACTTCTAACTCATGAGTCACAATGATGATACAGCGATTTTGTTCATGAGCGATTTCTTGGAATAAGTGGACAATCTCTTGCGAAGATACTTCATCAAGGTTTCCAGTAGGCTCATCGGCGACGATCAATTGATGCTCGCAACAGATAGCACGGACGATAGCCACGCGTTGTTGCTGACCGCCAGATAGTTTTGTCACTTGTTTTTTGGCAAGAGTTTCATCGATACCTACTCTCGCTAAACGTTCTAAAGCTATTCGGCGATACTCTTTATGTTTGGCATTTGAGATTTCCATAGCGACGATCACATTATCAACGGCTGAAAGATACGGCAATAAGTTATAGGCCTGAAAAATAATTGATACATCATTTTTGCGATAATTCCGTAAGCCGATTTTCGCTAATGATTGTTCTTCGTAGTATATCTTTCCTTCTTTCGGTTGGTCGAGTCCTGAAATCAAAGAGAGAAAGGTCGTTTTTCCAGAACCGCTCGCACCTAAAATAGCGTACATCTTTCCTGTTTCAAATGATAAATTGACATCTTTATAAAGTGCTTCCTCTGGATTTTGATACCAAAAACCTAATTGTTCTGTTCGTAACATCGAATTCCTCCTTTAGTTTAGTAAAATTTTTCTTGGATTTAATCGCAAAATTCCGATTGATGCGAGAAAAACAGAGAGTAAGCTGATACCGAATGCTACACCGGCGAGAAGGCCTAATTGTGCAGGCTGAACACTGATTTCGAGTTCGCTTACTTGTTGAGAAACTTCAAACGGATTATTGTTGCTTCTGTTTCTCTGTGCATCAGGAGCTTGGGCATTACCATCGGGCATTTGATCAGGGGGTGTTTGACCCTGATTTTGAGAAGTATTTTCTGTCTGTTGATCTAAAAGTTGCTGACCTACTGCATTAGCTACAACATTACCACTGATCGAAGCCATACCGAGGGCTAGGATCATACATAACGCTACTTCAATAAACAATTGTAGGATGATCTTCGTTCGTGATTCTCCCAAAGAGAGCAAGACACCTAATTCATGTCGGCGTTCGCGAATCGTGATCATAATAATTAATGTCAGGATGATGACACCTGCAACAGCTACCAGCAAGACAACATTTTTAGAGAAACTTGCAACATTGTTCAACGGTTCAAGCATGGATTGATATAACGCATCATTGGATTGTAGACTGAACGTATCTGTGTCGATCAATTTTTTTGCCTCTGAAATAAAATCAGCCATTTCATCCGGATCAGTCAAAGTGTAAACAGCTGAGTCAACTGTATCATCATCTGTGGTACCGTTCAGTTCATTCGCAAATGTATAAGAGGTATAAAGTGTATTTGAGGGATTCATAAAACTAAAATTCATTCCCATACTACTGGTTGTAGCAGTCGATTCGTAGATTCCTTTGACCGTCATTTCATATACAGTGTCTTCATCTTTGGAACTGGTGATTTTAAAGGTATCTCCAACAGATAGATCATTTGCCTCAGCTAATGTGGAATCAAGGACAACATTGTTCGTCCCTTTATCACTTGCAGTTATTCCTTCACCGTCTGTGATTTTTGCTGTTCCATCTGTAAAATTACTATTTTGACTAGTAGCTGATACACCGCTGATCTGAAAATCTGCTTGCATCATTTGTGGTCCACCACCCATGCCGCCAGGAGCGTTTGTATTATTTGAATCAGTATTTTGTGAATCACTTGAAGACTCAGAACTGGAAATAGCGGTGATCCCGCTCTTGGCAAGGGCGGAAGCAGAACTTTCAAAAGACTAGCTTTTCACATTACTAAGTTTGGCTATTTTTTCTGCGTCACTCAATGAAACAGGAGTGAGTGAAAAACTGCCAGGATCTGGACGCTCACTTGATGAGGAATCACCCGTAGAATTCTCCTCTTGGTTTTGGAAAGCTGACTGACGATTGGCGCTTAATGTGACAGTCGCACCAACATCTTTTTGTGCTTGTTTTGCTGCTTGTTCAGCCGCACTTCGAATCGTCAAACCTGCCAGTACAAAAATAAGAATGGCAGTAAAGACTGCGAATAACAATAAAGAACGTCCCCATTTTACTTTGGTACTTTTTAGTGCGCGTTTCATAAAATTCATCGTATGTATCCCTCCTAATAGTTACAAGAACGAGTGTAGAAAAGTCACCTTAAATAGAACTTAAATCCTTTTGTTATTCTATGCAGTGATTTTTACAACTTAGAAAATCTGACTATAGTTATTCCCGAAAATATGTTAAAATAGACGGAGTATATTCGTAACGGATGATGTGGGAAAGAAGACCAAGAAGGTTCAGCCTATTATCTTCTTTCTACCCCCAATCAAAGGAACAACAAATGGTTCACATTAAACAAAATGGCTGATACTAGCGATTTGAGTAAATTGTTGTATAATAATGGGGAATAGCTGATGAGGATAAGATCAGCTTTTGTGTTTACAAATATAAAAGATTCATTTATTCGATGGAACTTGTTCAAAAAAGTGGCAGGGATCAAAACGAGTTAGCTGTCAGCTAGTTGCTAGTATGAAGAGCAAAAAATTTTGCAAGTATTTCATTAAAATGAATCACGTATTTAGTTAAAGAAGAGAATCGATGTCTTTAAACTTGGACATCATAAGAAGAGGTGAAATTTGTGAGTACCATTAAAATTATCCCTTTAGGCGGTGTACGTGAAAATGGAAAAAACATGTATATCGCTGAAGTGGGAGAAGACATTTTTGTATTAGACTGCGGTCTAAAATATCCTGAAAACGAATTGTTAGGAATCGATGTCGTCATTCCTGATTTTACGTATTTGGAAGAAAATATCGATCGTGTAGCTGGTGTCTTTTTGACACATGGACATGCGGACGCAATCGGAGCACTACCTTATTTATTATCGAAGTTATCTGTTCCTGTTTTTGGAACGGAGCTAACGATCGAGTTAGCAAAATTGAGTGTCAGTCGGAATGATGCCGCAAAAGGATTCAAAGATTTTCATGTAGTAGATGAACACACAGAAATCGATTTTGGCGAAACAATCGTCAGTTTCTTCCGTACAACACACACGATTCCTGATTCAATAGGTATCAACTTGAAAACAAAAGAAGGCAGCATCGTCTACACAGGAGATTTCAAATTCGATCAGACAGCGATCCCAATGTATCAAACAGATTACGCCCGTCTAGCTGAGATTGGTAAAGAAGGGGTTCTTGCTTTGCTTAGTGAGTCAGCAAATGCAGAAAACTCCGTACCAGTTGCATCTGAATTACAGATTGCAGATGAAGTGTTCGACACGATCAAGTATTGGGAAGGCAGAATTATTGTCGCTTGCGTAGCAAGTAACTTGCAAAGAGTCCAACAAGTGTTGGATGCAGCAGAAAAAGCGCAACGAAAAGTCGTGTTGACTGGCCAAGATTTTGAACGAATCATTCGGACAGCGATGCGCTTAGAAAAACTTCAACTTCCTAGTGAAGATCTACTTGTTACGTTGAAAGATATGAAAAAATATAAACCAGAAGAGCTGATCATCCTAGAAACAGGTCGTATGGGTGAACCAATCAAGTCTTTACAAAAAATGGCGAACGGTACGCACCGTAACATCAAGATCGAAGAAGGCGATTTGGTCTATATTACAACCACACCTAGCATCGCAATGGAAACAATGGTTGCTAAAACGGAAGATATGATCTATCGAGCTGGCGGATCGGTGAAACTTATTTCTGAGAATATGCGGGTATCTGGACATGCAAATCCTAACGACTTGCAGCTGATGCTGAACTTTATGAAGCCAACTTATTTTATTCCCGTTCAAGGAGAATATCGTGAATTGGCTGCGCATGCTGATTTAGCCCACGCTGTTGGAATCCCGTATAAAAATATTTATATTACAGGACGTGGCGATGTCTTAGAATATAAAAATAAGCGGATGAGTGTTGCTGGGACAATCAGCGCTGAGAATGTCATGATCGATGGACTAGGTATTGGTGATATCGGAAATATCGTATTACGTGATCGAAAGATCCTGTCAGAAGATGGAATTTTCGTGGCGGTCGTTACGATCAGTCGACGTGAGAAGAAAATCATTTCAAAACCGCAAATTACATCACGTGGGTTTGTCTATGTGAAGGCGAGTCGTGATTTGATGAAAGAAAGCAGCAGTATGATCGAAGAAATCGTTGGGAAACATTTAGAAAGTAATGATTTTGAATGGAGTAAACTCAAACAAGATATTAGAGATCAGCTTGGACGCTATTTGTTTGAACAAACCAAACGACGTCCTGTCATCTTGCCAGTGATCATGGAAGCTACTCAACGTAGAGGTAAAAAATAAGCATAATCAACAATGGTATGGAAATTTTTCTCCACAGTGAGAAGGATTTTCCATACCGTTTATTTTTATAGTTGATGATAAGATGAGAATGAAGTTACTTAAAGAGATAGGAGAGAAAAAGTAAATGGAAAAAACAAAAGTAGAAAACTATTTAGATGACTTAGGAGTACGCTATCAACCTATTGAGTTTGGAAAAGAAGATTTAGAAAATTTTGAGGCGGTATTACAAGCTCAAAAGATCGACCCAAAGCTTGTCTGCAAGACATTGGTTTTAAAAGGTGATAAAACAGGTGTGATCATTGCAATTGTTCCTTTAGCTACACATTTGGATTATAAAAAAACGCGAAAAGTGTCTAAAGATCACAAAGTTGGGTTTCCCGGTATGGACTACGTGATGGCTTATACTGGCTATCCTCACGGAGCAAATACGCCAATCGGCATCCATAAAGAGCATCCAGACTATCTTTTTCTGGCGGACAACACATTGAAAGAGCAAAATGAGTTAGTCATGTCGAGTGGTGAAATCGGTAGGAGCATCAAAATTGCTAGAAAAGACTTTGAAACAATCGTCCAACCAATCTATGCAGATCTGGTTTAAATTGTTTTTAGTAGCTGAAACTGACTTTGGACTTGGTGCAAACTGTATTATCTGTTACAATGATTTCGTATATACTGTACTATTATTTAGATAAATTTCTGAAAGTGAAATCGTTTTACTATTCATAATAAAAAGTGTTGGGAGTGGAAAAAATGAAAATTACTTATCACGGCCATTCTTGCCTAACCGTAGAAATGGCTGACGGACAACGGCTGATCATCGATCCTTTTATTACAGGAAACGGCAAGACGGATTTAATAGTGGAAAGAGTTAACACAGATTGGATCTTAGTTACTCATGGACATAGTGACCATATAGGAGATATGATCCCGATTGCTGAGAAAAACGATGCCACGATCATAAGTATTGTTGAAATCGCAGATTATGCACAAAGTCGTGGGGTAAAAGGACATGGGATGAATATCGGCGGTAAATACACGTTTCCCTTTGGTACAGTAAAATTCGTACCTGCACAACATAGTTCGAGCTATGAAGTTGATGGTATTCTGCAATATATGGGAGAACCTAGCGGAATTGTTATCCAAGCTGAAGGAAAAACGATCTATCATGCTGGAGATACAGCTGATTTCAGTGACCTTGCTTTGCTAAAAGAACAGTTTTCGATTGATGTTGCATTTTTGCCGATTGGAGATAACTACACGATGGGACCGGAAGATGCGGCGAGAGCAGCTAAACGGATCGGTGCTAAATTGGTCGTACCTATCCACTACAATACATTCCCAGTGATCGAACAAGATCCACAAGTATTTATCGATTTATTGACGGAAAACGAAGGAAAAATAATGAGCGTATCTGAAACGCTAGAAGTGTAGGGGTAGTTATGGCGACGAAGCATGATTTAATTTTAGAATATATTGAAAGTTTGCCAGTAGGAAATCGTATTTCAGTAAGAAGTATTGCAAAAGAACTGAGTGTCAGTGAAGGTACTGCCTATCGAGCAATCAAAGATGCGGAAAATGTTGGTTTAGTCTCGACCATCCAACGCGTTGGTACGATTCGGATCGAGCGGAAATTAAAAAAACATATCGAGCGTTTGACGTTCGGTGAAGTTGTACGGATCATTGAAGGAGATGTGTTAGGCGGTGCCTCTGGGCTTGATAAAGTACTGAACAAATTTGTGATCGGCGCAATGACAAAACATGCAATGGAACGCTATATCACTCCCGGATCGTTGATGATCGTAGGGAACAGAGCAGAAGTGCAAAAGCTTGCTTTAGAGGATGGTGCAGCAGTACTCATCACAGGTGGTTTTGATACAACTCCTGAAATTGCACAGTTAGCAGATGAATTAGCCATGCCGATCCTACGAACAAGTTATGACACGTTTACAGTTGCGACAATGATCAACCGTGCATTGAGTGATCAGTTAATCAAAAAAGATATCATGCTAGTCAGTGATATTTATATGTCAGCAGAAAAAACACACTACTTATTTCAAACAGATACAATTGCCGATTATCAGAAATTATCAGAAGAAACACAGCATTCACGATTTCCTGTAGTGAATCGTCATATGCGTCTGATGGGGATCATCACAGCAAAAGATGTATTAGGAAAATCAGCTACTCAATTCATTGATCGTGTCATGACGAAAGAACCAATCAGTGTCAAAAAAACGATGAGTGTTGCTTCAGTCAGCCATCAAATGATCTGGGATGGCTTGGAAGTGATGCCAGTAGTGTCAGATGATTTGACTCTTGAAGGAGTAATCACTCGTCAGGATGTAATGAAAGCTATGCAGCTCGTCCAAAGACAGCCGCAAATCGCAGATACGATCTCTGATCAGATTTCTGGCAGCATCCAAACAATCGATGTGGATAAAGAAGGAAATCGTTTAGAGAATCCTAAATTCAAGTTTGTCGTGACCCCTCAAATGGTCAACGGCGTCGGTACGATTTCCTTTGGTGTTTTGAGTGAGATACTTGCAGATGTTGCACAAAAAACAATGGTGATGAATCAGCGAAGAAACATTTTGATCGAACAAGTAAATCTGCATTACCTACGTTTGATCCAATTAGAAAGCGAGCTAGATATACGTCCTCGAGTATTAGAAATAGGCAGAAGATCTGCCAAACTAGATATCGAAGTATACATTGAAAATACGATCGTTTCAAAAGCTATTGTGGTGTGTCAAGTAATGGAACGTTCTTAGAAAGCAGGAAAAAAATGTCTATCCAATCAGAAATAATAACAGAAGTAAAAAAATATGATCGAATCATCATCCATCGGCATCAACGCCCTGACCCAGATGCTTTAGGCTCTCAAGTTGGGTTAGCAGAAATTTTACGAGAAAGCTTTCCAACCAAAGAGATTTATCAAGTGGGTGAAACAGTTGAGGGGCTTCGTTTTTTAGCAGAGATGGAGACGATAGGAGATCATGTGTATCAAAATGCATTGGTGATCGTAACAGATACAGCAAATTCCCCTAGAATCAGTGATAAACGCTATGATCTTGGCGATAAACTGATAAAGATCGATCATCATCCAAATGATGAACCTTACGGAGATTTGGTCTGGGTCAATACGGATGCAAGCAGTTGCAGTGAAATGATTGCTGAGTTTGCGTTGCTATTCCCAGATGAGCTAAAAATCAATGCGCAAGCGGCCCGCCTTCTTTATGCAGGGATCGTAGGGGATACTGGACGTTTCTTATATCCAGCTACTACCTCAAGAACGCTAGAGATTGCTGCAATCCTAATGAGCTATCCGTTTGATGCAAGTGCGCTAAACCGAGAAATCGAACAAATGCCTATGAAGGTAGCGAAACTTTCAGGGTATATCTATCAAAATATCGAAGTTGATGAACATGGTGCTGGCAAGGTGATCTTATCTCAAGAAATCCTTTCGAAGTATGCGATTGATGACTCCGAGACAGCCGCAATCGTCTCATTGCCAGGAGTGATCGATGAGGTATTAGCATGGGGGATCTTTGTTCAACAACCAGAAGGCTATTATCGTGTACGTCTACGTTCGAAAGGCCCTGTTATCAATGAACTGGCGAAGCGTCATCACGGCGGTGGACATCCATTAGCAAGTGGAGCCAATGCGAAAGATCTCACTGAAGTAGCAGAAATCTATCGAGAAATACAAGAAATGTGTCAGGTATTCAAAAAATAATTTTGCTCAAAGCTTCTGAACGATAAGAAGGTAGATGCAACAATCGTAAAGAAAATCATTATTGTGTTAAAAATCACAAATGTGTCTTTTCAAATGGCGGGCTATCCGTTACAATATGGATTAACGCTATTTTAAAGGAGAAAGAAGATGACATTACCAAATTGTCCGCAATGCGGATCTGAATATACCTATGAAGATCGAGGGCTTTATATTTGTCCAGAATGTGCAAATGAATGGAGCAGTGAAGAAACGAGCCAACAAGAAGAAGGATTGGTTGTACTTGATGCAAACGGGAATCGTTTGGCAGAAGGGGATAGCGTCACAGTGATCAAAGATTTAAAAGTCAAAGGCGCTACAGGAGCAATCAAACAAGGAACGAAAGTCAAAAATATTCGTTTAGTTGAAGGCGATCATAACATTGACTGTAAAGTCGATGGCTTCGGTCCGATGAAGTTAAAATCAGAATTTGTTAAAAAGCTGTAAAAAGCTCAAGTTATTTTCACATTCTTTTCGTATTACTCATGGTAAAATAAGGTAAAGTAAAAAGGAGTGAAATCAACATGTATGGATATGGAATGTATGGTTTCTTTGATCCAACATTTATATTAGTCATAGCTGGTCTGATCATATCAGGCATTGCTTCGGCTTACGTCAATAGTACGTTTCGAAAATATGATCAAATACAAAGTAAAAATCACGTGACAGGTACGCAAGCAGCTCAATTCATTTTACAAAGTCAACAGATCAATGATGTTGGAGTGCAACAAATTGCAGGGAATTTAACAGATAACTACAATTCTGGGAATAAGATGCTGAGTTTATCTCAGGCAACTGCTCAGTCGACATCTGTTGCAGCAATCGGTGTAGCAGCTCATGAATGTGGACACGCTGTCCAAGACGCAGTCGGTTATGCACCGCTGAAAATCAGAGCGGCATTAGTTCCGGTTGCGAACTTTGGCTCAATGATCTCATTTCCACTGATTTTGGTAGGGGTACTCTTAAGCTGGAATGATACCTTGATCAATATTGGAATATTTGCTTTTTCGTTAGCTTTATTATTTCAATTAGTCACATTGCCGGTGGAATTCAATGCATCAAGACGAGCAATCCGTATCTTAAGTGAGGGCGGTCTTTTGGCAGAAGATGAAGTACCGATGGCTAGACATGTATTGTTTGCGGCCGCATTGACTTATGTAGCAGCTGCTTTATCTACTTTTTTACAGTTGTTACGTTTGATCCTGATTTTTGGTGGAAACAGAAGAGATTAGGAACAAAAAGAATCATTTTTTACTTTTCTTTCATTCAAAACAGACAGTGAAGTGGGCTGTCGATCATAGAATTTGAACTACGAATTCTTGTGATCGACAGCTTTTTTGTATTCTCTGTTCTTGCTCTATTGGATATAGTACTTCTCCATGCGTAAATAAATCCAGTTAGTATTTAGTCAAAAAATGTCAATTGAGATACATTTTTTTGATCAAGTTGATCAGTTTAGACCATGATTCATTTTCATCGTGTGGATCAAGATAAAAGATTTCAGCATTTTTCTGGGATATCTCAAATTCATCGGTGATGATCAAATCTGCCTTTTCTGGAGTTTCAGTAATATGTAGGAATTGTTCATTAAAGAGATTTTTCAATCGATTTTTTATGTAATAATTACCGGTTATTGGTTTGTTTATTTGAAAATGAATAAAGATTTCTTTTTTTTCTTCTGCGTGTAAAAGTGTATGGATCAACTGACTAAGTTTTCCAGTAAGTATTTCTTTGTGGGGGGAATGTAAGTAGACACATTCGATAAGTGCTTTTATCTTCTCCAGTTGGCTATCTTCAATTGCTTTACTTGGCGACTTTTTTGGAAAAAAAAGTGTCTGGAAATCTTCTACGTTCTTTTCTAGCAATAAAATGAACGATGTCCTCATGATGATGAAATACCCGTAATAATATTTTTTTTCTGGTGTACCAATAAAAGGATAGGAATCGGCAAGTTTTTTTACTAAGAGCGAAGTTTTTCGGCAAATCGGATGGTTGCTTTTAGATAATTCATAACCAAAAAGTGTTTTTTGCTGATCCGAAACTAGATTAGGAAAAAAGTAGCACAGCAGGAAATTAAATATGATGATTTCATTCATTGTGATATTTTGCGGAAAGATTGAAAAAAAGTGCTGTTTGAACTCTCCAGAAAAATTTTTTGTTTGATAGATGATCCTCATTATTTCATAGGTGGATAGCATTGTAGGATCGTCCAGATTTTGCAGCTTCGACCGAATCATAAAAATGGCCATCAGCAAGAATCTGTTTTCATATTGTTTGATCGCTGTTTTTGTTAATAGTTCATGTGACAGCAACTTCTCTTTTTTTACCGAAGAATATCTCAGACTTTTTAGAGGCCATTGAACACCTTGAAAAGATTCTGAAAAAAAATGATACATAAAGACTCTTAAAAAAAGTTCATTTCCTGTGATCATATAGCAATTTTGGCGTGAAACAAGTTGTAATTGGAAACGACCTAATACTTTATTCAATTGCCTCTTTAGTTTTTCAAGATAAGAAGGTGAAATATATAACTGCTCGAGTAAGATTTTTTTGGGGACATGAGCGTCCGGATAATTAAAAAGCAATAATAAGAATTTGAATCGATTTGATTCTTGAAGATAAAATAACTTTACCTTATAGAAAATAGTCATTTTATCATTTAAACTTGGCTCGATCGTTTGGATCGTTCCTTTCGCTGTAGACTGGATAAAATTGGCGATTTTTAAATATTGGAAAATCGTTCCATTCAGCTTTCGTATGATTTCTTTGATGGTTCTTTTTGGAATTGACAAAGTAGTAGCTAATTCTTGTAGCGTACATGTCTCTTTTTGAATGATCGTATAGAGAACAAGTAATTCTTTTTTTCTAGCATCGATTAACATGAAGTCCTCCTTTTTAATCTTATTGTTGTCCAGAACGAGACAAAAAATGTGAGTGGAAAGTATTTTTAATGTATGTTATTCTCACATTATACTAGAATATTATTTTTATAATCGTTATTTAAAAAGCATCATTGATTCATTTATCCTATTGTTTCTTTCTTTGCTTAATTTGTCAAGCTATAACGGATAATATAAAATAAAAAATTTGTTTTTATGTTGATATTAAGCCATAAGTGTTATGTTTTAACAACAATGTGTATGATGGGTCATGAACAAATCAGTGTTCAGTTATACCTTGTAAAAAAGCTTGCAAAAGTGTCTGTTATGTTTGTTATTTTTATCGACGAGGAAACGAATACACAAGAATAGGATCAGTCAATAAAATCCAAATGAAAGGACGGATGAGTCCGTGGGAAGAGTAACAAATTTTAGTAAAGAGTATTTACTCTTTAAAAGTATGGTGTATGCTGAAGAAAACGGGATATCGATGATAACAGCGAGAAGCTTAGCTTCTTTTTGTGGTTGCTCTACTTATCCAATCTATGCGCATTTTAAATCGATACGTATACTAAAAGAAAAAATACTTGAGGAGATCACGATTTGCTTCGATCGTTACTTGACGGAGTATGTCGTAGATGATTTTTTTAGTATTGTTCATTTATTAAAAGAATTCTTTTCGATCCATGAAAGTATCAGGGGTGTGGTGATCAAATCTGAATTAGATATGGCTTCCTTATTCAAACGTGCATTTTTTGAGTACATACAAGAACAAACCGGAATCAAAGAACCTTACTTATTAGAACTATTGTGGTTAAATGCTTTGGGTAGTTTGAATTCGGACAAGTCTTCCCATGAATTTTTCGAAACGATGACACTGATCTGGAACAAGCTGGCGGAGCTGGAAGAAAACTTACCAGAAGTTTTGACCAATATCCAGTACTTGCCTAGTAGATGAGGGACAGAAAATGATTTTAGTCTAAATTTCTTTGTTTGACTCAGGCAACGGGGTTAAATAGTACGTTTATTCTTTTGTCTATGCTATGATTAAGTTAGATAAAAGGAGCTGATAATTATGAAAACATCAACAAAAGTAACGATCGGATTAACTGTCGCAGCTGCTGCTAGTGTGGCAACTACTGTTATTGTTTCAGGTAAAGTGATTGAAAAGATTCATCATCTAACGACTCGATCAAAGGTAAAAAAATTCGTGAACGATAAATTTGATGGCAATGAAAAATTATTAGATATCGTCGATCATTTATCGGATAACGACTTGGACTCTTTGATGGGGATATTAAAAAAGATCAAATCTGGAAAAAAGAAAATTTCAGTTTATGGTGATTCACTAAAAGGATCAACGGAAGATGTAAAAGATCGTCTGTTGCATTTTATCGATAATATGATGTGAGACACTATCGAGTTAAGCTTAAAAGACTAGTCAACGAGCAAGGAAAAGGAATTTTCCAAAGACCGTTTGACTAGTCTTTTAAGCTTTTTTTATTATTGTCTTCAGACCTAATATGCTGTAATTCGACTGATCAAAGTTGGTTTAGCCTACAGCCATCATCAGGAAGTTTTTATGGTCTAGTTCATACATTATAAATTTTGTTAGGAGGCAGCATCCGTGATTTCCCTTAACGTTTGAGCCAACTGGTGGACTTGGTCAAGCGTTGTCGCTGAACTGAATGAGACTCGAAAAAAGTGATCTGCTTGATTTTTGTCCAGTCCTAATGCGGCTAAGCTGGGATCGACTAACTCACGACTGTTGCAAGCCGCAGTCGTCGATAATGCGAAATCTCTTTCTGCCATCGCCGTCACAAGATCGCTGGCGCCAAGTGAGGGGGAAAATAATCCGAGGATTCCCGGAAAATCTCCCGCAAGGAACTTCCAATCAGGCAAATCATTTACTAAAGCCTGTTGAAGCCTCCGAAAATAAGTCAGATTTTGCGACATTTCCTTAAAAGCCTCACTAGCCGCCTGAGTAAAAGCTGCAATGGCCGGCAAATCTTGCGTCCCACCACGAAAACCGTGTTCCTGCGTCGTTCCAGGACTGAGGGGGCGAAAAGCGACTGTTGAATCAAGATACAGTAAGCCACAGCCTTTGGGACCAGCGAGCTTATGACTGGCGGCACTAAAAGAGCTGATACCTTTTGGTAAAGGTTGTTTACCAAAACTCTGGACACAATCGCAGTGAAACAGGATTTTGTGTTGGCGAGCTATCTTGGCCAAGGCATCAATCGGTTGTTGGATTCCAGTCACCGAATTGAGTTGTTGGATAACCACCAGTCCTGTCTGATCTGTTAGTGCTTCAGCGAAAACAGCCGGTGAAATTTTTCCTTGTTGATCAAGGGGAAGTTTTTTTACCCGAATCGTTGGATCAGCGGCCAAAGCATAAAGTAATGAGGGATGTTCAATCGGGCTGACCAACACTTTCCGTCTTTCTTTTGGAAGTAGTTTTAAACTCAAAGCTAAAGCCAATTGATTACTTTCGGTTCCGCCACTGGTGAAAATCAAACTTTCGGCTGGTTTCTCAACCAGTTCACTAAAGACTTGCCGGCAATAGCTCAATAATTGTTGAGTAGCCTGTCCAATGGGGTGGTTGCTGGAGGGATTCCCATAATATTTTTCCGATGTTTCAAGGTAAACTTTTAATGCGATCGCTGACATAGGTGTAGTCGCCGCATAATCAAAATAGTTCATGGAAACTCCTTTCTAAACTGTCTTGACATGTATGGTAGAATAGGTGCATATTATTGTCAAGACACAAACATATTGGGGATCGATTTAAGATGAAAACAAAAACAGTAATTATTGTTGGTGGAGGGCTGGCCGGTAGTTTGACGGCCACTAGCTTACAGGAGCAATGTAAAGTGACATTGTTTACCAAAAAAAAATTGACCGATTGCAATTCGATGCTAGCACAAGGAGGAATTGCTGTTTCTATGTCACCAGATGATAATTGGCGGGCCCACTATCAAGATACTCTCAAAGCCGGTGTTTTTCATAATGATCCGGTGGCAACGAGCCTATTAGTCAAAAATGGGGTCACAGCGATCGAGAAGATGATTCAACAAGGAATGGCTTTTGATCAAGATGAGCAAGGAAATTGGCAATTTGGTTTGGAAGGAGCCCATAGTTTTCCTCGAATTTTACATTGTCATGGAGATCAGACCGGTAAATATCTGACCTGCTTTGTCCATGAACATTTGGCGCAAGTGGAAATCAAAGAAAATCAGCCGGTGACTCGTTTGCTCTTAGGGGAGGGACGCTGTATCGGGGTGGAATATCTAAGTGAAATCCGAGAACCTACACAACTTTATGGGGATGCTGTCATTTTAGCAACTGGTGGCATCGGCGGGTTGTATCCTTTGACCACTAATGACGAAACCATCACCGGCGATGAAGCGGCTTTAGCTATCCGAGCGGGAGTAAGCTTAGCGGATATGGAATTTGTCCAATTTCATCCGACATTGTTAACCCAGGATGGAAAATGTTACGGCTTGATTTCCGAAGCTGTCCGGGGAGCGGGAGCCCATTTAGTTGATGAGTATGGTCGCCTAGTGATGAAGGAGGTCCATCCAATGCAAGACCTAGCTCCACGCGACATCGTGGCACGGGCATTGACCGCAGAATATCAAGCCGGTCATCAAATTTTCTTGGATCTGAGGGAAGTACAAGATTTTGAAACACATTTCCCCCAGATTACCCAATTAATCGATCGCCATAAAATTTCATTTCGGCAAAACAATTTGATCTCGGTTCGACCAGGGGCACATTTTATGATGGGGGGAATTGCTACGGATCAAACTGGTGCTACTAGCTTGCCAGGATTGTATGCAGTCGGAGAGGCCGCTTGTACCGGAGTTCATGGCGCGAATCGCTTAGCCAGTAATTCCTTATTGGAGTGCGTTGTCTTTAGTCACCAAGTAGCCCAAGGGATTGTGGCTTTACCCGACGAAACAAAAGCGACAACACCTATTTCTCAAAAGCTAGCCGATAAATTTACTTTACCGGATAAAGCAGCTTTGCAAACTCGGGCTTGGGCAGCGCTGGGAATCCAACGAAGTCCAACAGAAATCGAGGAATTTTTAACTTGGCTGGCCCAGTTTGATTTTCAATCTTTACCAGCTCACTATAGTTTAACTGAATTAGAAACAGCAAATTTGTGTTTAGTGGCTGAAGCAATTGCTCAAGCAGCCTTGGCACGCAAAGAAAATTTAGGAGCCCATGCTTGGAGGAAAAATTAAGATGAATCAGATTGCAGTAAAAGACGCATTACACTTATTTCTCAATGAAGATCTCGGTTTTGGTGATCTTTCCAGTGAAACAATCTTTCCCGTCGAAGCTCAAGGGGAAGGAACCTTTCTTCTAAAGGCTGATGGAGTGGTCTGTGGTTTATTCATTGCCCCGTTAGTCTATGAATTATTAGGAGGACAGGTGGAATTTACGCTGCTAGTGGCAGAAGGAAGTTATCAATCGGCAGGAACTATTTTGGCAAAAGTCACTGGGCCGATTCGCACACTGTTAACCGGAGAACGGACAATCTTGAATCTATGGCAGCGAATGGGAGGAATTGCCACCGCGACTAGGATTGCTTGCGAGCGTCTCGCTGACCCAAGTATCAAAATCTGCGACACCCGCAAGACGGCGCCAGGGCTGCGATTGTTTGACAAGTATGCGGTGACACAAGGTGGTGGGTTTAATCATCGTTTTGGTTTAGACGACGGGGTGATGTTAAAGGATAATCATATCTCCTTTGCCGGCGGGATATCAACCGCTGTTAAAAAAGCCCGCCAACAATTAGGCCACATGGTAAAAATCGAAGTGGAAGTGGAAACAAAAGAAGAATTGCAGGCAGCGATTGAGGCTCAGGTGGATGTGATTATGTTCGATAACCGTACGCTCACTGAAGTCAAGGAATTTCAGCAGCTGGTTCCCGACGGTATCACCACTGAAATTTCTGGTGGGATTACATTAGAAAATATCGCGCACTATCAAGGAACGGGGGCAGATTGTATTTCTCTAGGCTTTCTGACCCACTCAGTACCAGCTTTAGATATCAGTTTTAATAGTAAGGAAGGAGTAAAAGGATGAGCATTTTGACAGAATTTCAAGGTCAACGCATTACGCAGGGGTATTTTGATGCTTCAGCAAGTCAGCTAACAGAAAAAATTCTGGCAGCCAAAAAACAATTAGGTTCGCGGCTATTAATCTTGGCTCATCACTATCAAAAAGATGAGATTGTGGCCTTGGCCGATGAGGTAGGGGACTCTTTACAATTGGCTCAGCTTGCCGCCAAAAATAAAACGGCGGAATATATTGTTTTTTGTGGCGTCCATTTTATGGCGGAAACAGCTGATATGTTGACAGAAGACAATCAGCAAGTAATCTTGCCAGATTTGACTGCGGGTTGCACGATGGCAGATATGGCGGATCGTTATCAACTACAGACCGCTTGGGAGCAGCTACAGGAGAAATATCCTGCTGAAATTTTACCGATTACCTATATTAATTCGACTGCCGCCGTGAAAGCTTTTGTTGGGGAACACCGGGGAGTTACCGTAACTTCCAGTAATGCGACCCAGGTGTTGAAATGGGCATTCAAGCAGAAGAAACGAATCTTTTTTTTACCGGATCAACATTTAGGCCACAATACAGCTTTTGGCATGGGCATTCCTTTATCAGACATGGCCCTGTGGAATCCTCGTAAAAATGAATTGATTACCTCCGCTGAATCTGACCCAAGAGTGATTCTCTGGGATGGCTGGTGTTCGGTGCACCAACAATTTACCTCAGGTCAGATCAAAGCTTTGAAGCAAGCTGACCCTGAGATTAACGTAATTGTCCATCCTGAATGTCCCCAGGAGGTAGTGGCGTTGGCCGACGCGTATGGCTCCACCAATAAAATTTTGCAGGTGGTAGCGGCGGCTCCGACGGGTAGTCATTGGGCGATTGGAACTGATAATAATCTTGTTGGTCGAATGAAGGACACCTTAACCGATAAAAAAATCAGTTTTTTGAATCCTCGTTCCTGTGCCTGCTTGACGATGAATCGCATCCGTTTGCCTCATTTAGCTTGGTCTTTGGAACAACTGGTGCACGGTGAAGTCGTCAACCAAATCAAAGTCGATGAAAAAACCACAAAATCAGCTTTAAAAGCCCTTGAACGGATGTTAGCCTTAAGTTGATCAGATGATATTGGTAGTAAGTCAGAATAGTCAAAAAGTTATGCGCTGAGGAAATAGTCTAAATACCTTAGTTCTTAGCTTTTTGTGAGTTTGCGGTAGTTGGTTTTCGGTATTGGACTCAACGCACTTTTTTCGCTGGAGCAACTCATTAGGAACTGCCGTGGCTTGGCATCGTGCCAGAAGAACTAATTCTTCCCAAAATTATCAAGAATTTCTTGGGCGAATTAGCCAAAGAAAACTAAAAAACAGCAATTTGTGAATCAACGTTATGAAGCAGACATTATACTGGTGTTTCATCCAGGGTGTTTTTAAACCGAAATACAGCATAGAAATTTCCATCGACCTTGTTCGTCTGTCCAACGAGGGCTCAAGATGGAGGGGCTAGCGGAAAATTTTAGTTATCCATCGAATATGATTTGATGTTAAATTCCTAAAAGTATTACAAAGAACTTTGTAAAGAAGCAATAGTATGCTGTTTTAATAAAAATAGAAAGGTAGGTTATGTTGATGACAGTATTTTTTACAGAGTCGAAAAGTGCTGAAAGCAATGGCTAATAAAAAGTTAGAAACGGGGATTGGGGCAACGCCCCAAAAATAAAAAGAAGAGATCGAGACAAAAGTCGTTTAGGTTTGAGAAATTGAAGAAAAAAAGGCTGGGACAGAAGTGTTTCTTACTTTTGTCCCACACTCTTATTTAGAGATCAATTTTGCAATAAAATAAGATAGCAAAAAAGGAGATCATTTGCCTCTTTTAAATTGAATCCGGTTTGTTCTTGAAACTTTTCGATTTTATATTTCAACGTGTTTCGATGGAGAAACAACGCTTTAGCGGTAGAACTGATATTTCCTAGATTTCGCCAAAGCTCTAAGATGATTCCTTCCATTTCTGCTTGTTTTAGTATTTCTCGATAGCTATACATCAAGGAACTATTTTTGATTGTTTCTCTTGTGTAATGTTGGAGAGCGATTTCTGACAATGTAGTGGTACGATTGTAGGCACCCAAATGTTGCTTTTCCTGTAAGAAAATCTTTCGCTCTTCAAAAAACAAATCAGGAAGATCTTGTGTAGGTAAATGAAATGTTCCAATGAATGCTTGTGTGGTTATATCAAAGTCAGTATCAAGCGAAAGAAAAATCCCATTAAGTTCGGTAACATCAAGATAGCCCGTTTGTTTTTTTTCAATGATCAGTGCATCTGTCTCAGTATAAAAGAAAAAATCTTCGAGAGAAAAGAACATTTCGCGGATAGTTTCTTGCCACTCTTTTTTGAGAAAGCCAGTTCTAGGTGTGACGTGTAATTGAATGATACGGTAACTGTTATCTAGAGAAATAGGCTTGTTTTCAAAGAGAAACTGATACCATACATGAGTAGCTGCGTTAATCGTATTAGGGAATAGCGCTTCCAAAAGATTCAATTCCTGAGAAGACAAAGAGTTTTTTTCAATCCATAAGAACTCATTTTCTATCAACAAAGAAAGAATCTTTTCATCAGAAGCGGGATGTTTCTTTCTTTGCGCATTGGGATAAAGTTCAATCAGTTTGGTCATATTCATGGGATTCACCTCTCCTATAGTTTACCATAAGAAAAAAAGCTAGTTACAACCTTTTTGACATGTGCTACAGTTAAACAAGAAATAAAAAGCAGAGGAATTTTAAAAGTGGACGAACAAAAAGTGCAAGAAAAAGAACATTGGATGCGTTTGGCTATAGAAGAAGCGAAGAAAGCACATGACTTAGAAGAAGTGCCGATCGGGGCAATCGTTGTACTAGACAACGAGATTATCGGGCGAGGATACAACTTACGAGAAACAACACAGGATGCTACGACTCATGCAGAAATGATTGCTATCAGAGAAGCGTGTCAAAAGATCGGAAGTTGGAGATTAGAAGAAGCACAGCTATATGTCACCTTAGAACCTTGTCCGATGTGCAGTGGGGCAATGATTCTTTCACGTGTAAAAGAAGTTTATTTTGGTGCATTTGATCCAAAAGGTGGTACTGCGGGTACATTGATGAACCTTCTTGAAGACGAATGTTTTAACCATCAAGCTTTTGTCGAAGGCGGTATTTTAGAAGAAGACTGCGGGAAACTCTTATCAGATTTTTTCCGGGAACTTCGTGCAAGAAAAAAGAAAGCAAAAAAGTCTGGTCAAATTAATGAAAATGGGTTATAATAATCTTTGCCGAAAGGCTAGGACAATGGTGGGCTTGTGAAGCGTGTCAGATCTGGAAGGAAGCAGCACTAAGCAGGTGCCGCCATGTGTCTGATTGAATAGATTGATCGTAATCGTGATAAATCAGTTGATTTATCCGCATTTTTTTAACAGTTTATCTGTGTTTTTTTCTCTTTGTCAAATAGGACGGATAGAGTGATAGAAGGACATCTAAGGTGGAATTTATTTTCTACTTTAGATGTTTTTTCTATTGAATAAGTGATTCGATTGTTTAGTAGGGAAATTCTTTTTTTCATTTTACGAAAGCTTTTAAAACTACAAACGATTCGTTTCGAGGCGTTGATACGGAGATACAGATTTTCTATTTTAGCATTTGAGACAGACAACTCTAAATCTAAGTGAATGTCTTATATCATTCAACTAAAGTGTTAGGCCTATGATAAAGCTAATCTTGTTAGACACTTATCGGATTAAGTAGCTACAAAAAGTTGAACTGACACCTTATAAGCTAATATAGTTCGTTTACGTGACTTAATTAAATAACGAAAAAAGTGATCAATAGCCTGTGTGTTTTTTTGATTTTTATGGGATAATAGAAATATAAAAAAATATTATAGGAGCTGAAAATCGATGTTTGATTCGCAAAAGGTGAAGGATTTAAATGAGTTGGAGTTGATCGTATATACCTTTATTGTCGAAAACATGGAACATGTAGGTGGAATGACGATCCGCGATCTTTCTAATAGCTGTCATGTGTCGACTTCTACTATTTTGCGCTGTTTAACTAAGCTCGGCTATTCTGGCTATACGGAATTCAAATATGCGTTGAAGGAAAATCTTTCACGCCAAGGCCAATCCTTTGAAGCCTTTTACGATGCGAACGTCCATGTGAATACTTTTTTGAAAAAGGTAAACAACGAAAGCTACCATACAGTGATCGATCCCGCGATTTATCTGATTGTTGGCAGTAAGCACCTTGTTTTTTCTGGAATCGGAACCAGCGGAACTTTGGGCACATACGGGGCGCGCTACTTTTCAAATATGCTATTTAACGCATATGCCATTACCGATCCCTTTGTCCCGGTTCCGACGAGAGGATTAGAAACGACACTATTGATCGCTTTGTCTGTCTCAGGTGAAACGATCGAGATCATCAAGCAAATTGAAAATTTCAAACGCTATGGAGCAAAAATACTGAGCATCACTAATGATCAGCATTCAACGATTGCTCAAATGGCCGACCTCAATATCTCCTATTACATGCCAGAGATCACAGGTCCCGACCCTAGTGAAGAATTTATTAATCTCACAACTCAAGTCCCAGTTATTGCACTTTTAGAGATTTTAGCACAACAAGCTTATCAGCGAGAAAATAATGCTAAAGACTGATTAAAATAGCCTTTAGCATTATTTTTTTGCGAGTTATACTTTTAGCAGTTTATTTATTAGAGAACATACTCGATCCATTCTTTACTAGAAAAAACGGCGTGTTTACTGGAATCGTATGCGTACGAAAATAATTTCATTTTTATGGGATTTGAAAAATGAATTCATCTGAAATGAGCTAGCTACCAGTTACGTGTTATATCTTTTTTATAGTCCATTACCACAACATATTGTGATTAAAAAATGAATGAATCGCTCAAAAAAAAAAAAACAAATTAAGCTTAAAAAAGGTTCAATTTGTTTTTTTGTTTGGAACATGTTTCTGCCTGTTCCAGAAGTATTCCATTCGATGGATTCATCGCTTATGATAAACTTGTAAACGGATACAAAGCGAATGGCCATCGCAGCAAAAAAATATGATTAAGGAGAATCATTTATGAATAACTTTATCAACGAGAAATTATTGCCGCCTATTTTAAAATTTGTAAATACTAAAGCGATTACTGCCCTGCGTAATGGGATGCTATACACTATGCCATTTACAATCATCGGTTCGATTTTCTTACTTTTAGCAAACTTCCCGATTCCTGCAGTTGCTGACTGGGTAACTAGTAGCGGCTTAGCTGTTTACTTCAATGAAGCTTTTGGTGCATCATTTGGTATTATGTCAATTTTCGCCGTAATGGGCATTGCGAATTCATATGTAAAAGAAGAAGGCTTCGAAGGTTTGCCAGCAGGGATGATCGCGTTAGTTATCTTCTTGCTTACACAACACTCAAGTGCAACGAATGAAGAAACAAATGCTGTTGTAACGAACGTTATCGACAAAACTTGGACTGGTGGTCAAGGGATGATCAGTGCCATCATCGTCGGGTTATTCGTCGGTTGGGCATACTCTTGGTTCTTGAAACGCGACATCCGTATCAAATTACCAGAACAAGTACCAGCAAACGTAGCGAACTCATTTACTGCATTGATTCCAGCGGCAGTAATCACCACGGTAGCATTAGTTGTCTATGTAATCTTTGATAAAGTATTCAATACAACCGTTGTAGAAGCCATTTACAAGCTAATCCAAGCACCGATGCAAGGGGTTACAGATACCTTCGGCGGTGCGATGATGTTAGGTTTCTTGGTTCCATTCTTATGGTTCTTCGGTGTTCACGGTTCAACTTTGGTCAGCGGGATCATGGGTCCAATCTTGACAGCGAATTCATTAGAAAACACAGCAATCTTGAACTCTGGTAAAGAATTGACCATCGCGAATGGCGGTCATATCGTAACACAACAATTCTTGGATCAATTTATGACAGTAACCGGTGCAGGGATGACGATCGGGATCTTAATGTTCATGGTCATGTTCGCTCGTTCGGCTCAGTTTAAACAATTAGGACGCTTGGCATTATTACCGGCGATTTTCAATATCAATGAACCGATTCTCTTTGCGACACCGATCGTAATGAACCCGATCATGGCATTGCCATTTATCTTAACACCAATGGTTTCAGGTGTGATCACCTACTTTGCCCTGTATTCTGGTCTGGTTCCGTTGTTCACAGCGGTCGTAGTACCTTGGACAACACCGCCAATCATTTCAGGCTTCTTAATTGGCGGCTTCAGAACAGCTCTTTTACAGGCAATTGTTTTAGTAGTAGGTTTCTTCATTTATCTGCCATTCGTTCGTAAAGTGGATTCATTGAACTACTTGCAAGAACAAGGTGAAAGTATGGATCAAATCGAAAAAGATTTAGCAAATGAAAATATAAAAGCTGAAGGAAACGCAACAGCTTAAATTGAAGAGGTAAACAAATGAGTATTTTTAAAGAGAACTTTTTATGGGGTGGCGCAGTTGCCGCCCATCAACTAGAGGGCGGTTGGCAATACGGCGGAAAAGGAGTCAGTGTGGCGGATGTGATGACTGTCGGCGCTCATGGCGTTCCACGTCGGATTACCGACGGAGTTTTAGAGGGCGAAAATTATCCCAACCATGAAGCGATCGATTTTTATGGACGCTATAAAGAAGATGTGAAATTGTTCGCGGAGCTTGGGTTGAAATGCTTCCGTACATCAATCGCTTGGACACGGATTTTTCCTAAGGGGGATGAAACGGAACCAAATGAAGCAGGGCTGCAATTTTATGATGCTCTTTTTGATGAATGTCTAAAATATGGGATCGAACCAGTGATTACGTTGTCGCATTTTGAAATGCCTTATCACTTAGTTACCGAATATGGAGGTTGGAAAAATCGCAAGATGATTGATTTTTTCGCTCGTTTTGCTGAAATATGTTTCACTCGCTACAAGGATAAAGTCAAATACTGGATGACCTTTAATGAAATCAACAACCAAGCCAACTATAAAGAAGATTTTGCACCATTTACCAATTCTGGTTTGAGGTTTGAAGCAGGCGATGATCGCGAGAAGATCATGTATCAAGCCGCTCATTATGAATTAGTTGCCAGTGCAAAAGCGATCGAAATCGGACATAAGATCAATTCTGATTTTGAGATTGGCTGTATGATCGCCATGGTTCCGATCTATCCCTATTCCTGCAGTCCATCTGATATGATGGCAGCTACCGTGGCGATGCAACGACGCTACTGGTTCACGGATGTTCATTGTAAAGGCCGTTACCCAAGCTATATGAAAGCCTACTTCGACCGTAAGCAATTCAACCTGGATATCACGGCTGAAGATGAAGCACAATTAACGAAAGGAACCGTTGATTATATCGGCTTTAGTTATTACATGTCATTTGCAGTCAAGGATCACGATAAAGGCCCCGCGTTTGATTATGATGAAGCCAATGATTTAGTGGAAAACCCTTATGTAAAAGCTTCTGATTGGGGGTGGCAGATCGATCCGACTGGTTTGCGCTATGCCATGAATTGGTTCAATGATCGCTATGAATTACCATTGTTCATCGTAGAAAATGGGTTCGGTGCCATCGATGAAATCGCTGATGACGGTGAGATCCATGATGAATACCGGATCGATTACTTACGTGAACACATCGAAGCGATGCAGGAAGCGGTTATCTATGATGGCATTGATTTGATAGGATATACGCCATGGGGCTTTATCGATTTAGTCTCGGCCGGAACCGGCGAAATGAAGAAACGTTACGGTTTTATCTACGTTGATAAAGACAATGAGGGTGCAGGGACACTGGATCGCAGTAAGAAAGATTCTTTCCACTGGTTCCAAAAAGTGATCGCAAGTAATGGAGATAAGTTATAGGATATTTCATTTGAAATAGGAGGAAAATCAGAATGAGTGAAAAAACTATTATGTTAGTTTGTAACGCTGGGATGAGTACCAGCATGTTAGTGACAAAAATGCAAAAAGCAGCGGAAACACAAGGACTTGATGTGGAGATCTTTGCGACCGCAGCCGCGGATGCTACCAATCAATTAGAACAAAAAAAAATCAACACGGTCTTATTAGGACCGCAAGTTCGTTTCATGCAGAAGCAATTTGAAGCAAAATTAGAACCATTAGGGATTCCTGTTGATGTCATCGACATGACGGATTATGGCATGATGAATGGTGAAAAAGTTCTTGGTCAAGCAGTAGCAATGATCAATGGCTAGTTATTAGAAATAAAAATAGTAGCTATTGTTCAAATGGTTGAAAGAGTTGCCACATTTGTTGGACCAGCTCTTTTTTTGTGCGTTTCGAATTAAATGATAAATGATAAATGAAAAAAGAGACTTGGTTAAGTGAATCCCTTCAAAGTGAACATTCAAATCCCCTATGGTATTATTAAATAAAGCGAGGCGAATAAATAAAATGGAAAATATAGTTCTTTTACATACCAATGACTTACATTCACATTTAGAAAATTGGCCAAAAATCAGACGGTTCATCGATCAAAAAAAGCGAGAAAATGAAAAGAAAGGGATAACGACGATCACAGTTGATCTCGGTGACTTTACTGACCGTTGGCATCCATTATCAGAAGCAACAAATGGTCAAGCAAATGTTGAACTGATGAATGAAGTAGGTTATGATGCGGCGACGATAGGAAACAATGAAGGTGTGGGAAATGCTAAGAAAGAATTGAATCATCTATATGATCAAGCGAACTTTGATATTTTGTTAGATAATTTATTTGATAAAAATACGTTACAGCCACCAAAATGGGCGAAACGCTTCAAAGTGATCGAAACGCCGGAGCATACCAAAATCGGATTGATTGCATTTACTGCACCTTTTCCTCTGACTTATAGTCCGAATGGTTGGGATATCCGTAATCCCTATGACATCTTGCCAGAACTTGTTGAAGAGTTACGATCAACTGTGGACGTTTTGGTTTTGATGAGTCATTTAGGGATTCAAGACGATAGTCAAATTGCGATGGAGTTACCTGCTATTGATGTTATCTTAGGATCACATACCCATCATTTATTTAAAGAGGGGCGAGTAATCAATACTGTTCAACTGGCTGCGGCAGGCAAATATGGACAATATGTTGGTGAAGTACATTTAACGATTGATGAAGAGAAAAAGATCATTGCTCATTCTGCTAAAGCGATACCTACTGATTCAATGACGTCTTTTGCCGAAGATGAACAAGAAATCGAGGAATATTTGAACAGAGGCCATCAGTTGTTAGCAGAGAAAAAAGTGGCAGAAATCCCTTTTGAATTATCACTAGATATCTATGACGAATATTCGTTTATCCATGAAGCACTAGAAGCAATTAAATATAGAGGGGAAACGGAGGGTGCTATCTTAAACAGTGGGTTGTTTTTAACCAGTATCCCAGAGGGCATCGTAGACCAAGATCAGCTCCACACGGCATTACCTCATCCAATGCATCTGTTGAATGTTACGCTCAAAGGAAGTGATTTGATACGTTTAGTATTAGAAATTGAAAAAAATCGAGCTTTTTTACGAAATTTTCCTATGAAAGGAATGGGATTTCGAGGTAAGATATTTGGTCAGATCGTTTATAGCGGTATTTCATATGATGCGATAAATCATCAAGTCTATTGGCTGAATAAACCAATAGACTTGGAAAAAAAGTACACGTTTACTACGGTTGATCATTTCATGTTCATTCCTTTTTTCCCAACAATTGAAATTGCAGGAGAAAATGAGTTCTTATTTCCAGAATTTATTCGAAGTGTCGTAGGCAATTACCTAAATGCTTACTATCCAATAAAATAAAAACAAGGTATAATGTGAAAGATAGGTGGTGAAAGCATGTCGGCTAAACAAAAAAAGCAACAAAACATTGAATCCGAAAGAAAAGAAAAAAACATAACAGAAACTAGTGAAGATAAGACTGTGACAGAAGAGATTACAGCAGTCATAGAAGAAATCATTGAGGAACCAAAACCAGAAAAAGTAAAAGGAGAAATAATTACTTTTTTAGATGAAACCAATTTTTTGATTGGCGAAAGACAGTATCGACTTGTAACGAATTATCGTGAAGGGTTTGATTCTGAAAAATTAGGTGAAAGATACAGTGATGTATTATCTAGGTATGATTATATCGTTGGTGACTGGGGCTATGAACAGTTAAGATTAAAAGGTTTTTTCCGTGAAGACAATAGGCGTGCTCATCCAGAACAACGAATTGACTCTTTAGAAGATTATTTGTATGAATATTGCAATTTTGGTTGTGCTTATTTTGTGATCGAGCGAATCGGTGGCAAAAAAGAAAAAAGTACACAACGTCGCAGGAAAAAGAAAAACCAAGGTCGGGCGTATATTGATGAGAAGAAAGTACCCGTAGCTTCAAATCACAAAAAACCGGTCATCAAAAAAAGAAATACAAACCAAACAAACAAAGAAACAGTAAAACCAAAAGTGAATACAGCAAAACCAAAATCAAATACGAACTTTACGATAAGACAAAGGGAAGAGTAGTGAAGAGATGAGTTATAAAGGATACTTGATTGATTTAGATGGAACAATTTATCGCGGAACAGAGCCAATCCCAGCAGGTAAACGTTTTGTGGAAGAGTTGCAAAAAAGAAACTTACCGTTTATTTTTGTGACCAATAATACAACTAAGAGCCCAGAAACAGTCGCAAACCGATTAGCAAATGAATTTGATATCCACGTTGAACCAAAAACTGTTTATACAGCTACACTTGCGACAATCGATTATATGAAAGCTGACAATAAGGGCAATAAAGTATATGTGATCGGCGAAGCTGGTCTGATCGATTTGATTTTAGAAGCAGGTTTCGAGTGGGAGGAAGCAGATCCGGATTACGTTGTTGTTGGTCTAGATAATTATTTAACTTATGAGAAGGTTGTGAAAGCAACTTTAGCTATTCAAAAGGGTGCGACTTTTATTGGAACGAATCCAGATAAAAATATCCCAACAGAACGAGGATTGCTACCGGGAGCTGGTTCTGTGATCTCTTTTGTTGAAACAGCTACACAGACACCACCCATTTACATTGGCAAACCTGAAGCAGTCATCATGGATAAAGCAGTGGAGCAGTTGGGGCTGAAAAAAGAAGAAGTAGTCATGGTTGGGGATAATTATGAAACAGATATTCAAGCAGGTATCCGTAATGGTATCGATACGCTATTAGTGTTATCTGGTTTTACGAAGAAAGAAGATATTCCTAATTTACCGATTCCGGCTACGCATGTCTTGGATTTTTTAGACGACTGGAGTTTCTAATATGAAAAATAAGAGATGGATCTGGGGTGAATATGCTGGAATAATCAGCTTGTTCCTCCTGTTGATCAGTTTAGCTATTGCTATAACCATCAACTTTCGCCCGTTGTATGTGTTTGATATCGATCATTTGAATATCCTAAGATATACAACGCTTGATCAGGATACATTGTTAAAGAACTTTGATCATTTGATGGGGTATTTGAATAATCCGTTTGAAAAAGGATTAAGATTACCTGATTTTCCAGTATCAGCAAGTGGTGCGCATCACTTTTTCGAAGTCAAACGGCTTTTTCTGATCGATTATCTTGTATTGGCCGTTACGTTGATTCCTAGTGTTTATTTTCTTGTTTACTTGAAGAAAAATAAACGATTTTGGCGTTTGATCCGCCCATTCCAGATTGGCATGTTCATACCGATCGTATTAGGTTTTTTCATGGCGATAGGATTCGATCGTTTCTTCATTCTTTTTCATGAAACCATTTTTAATAATGAAGACTGGTTATTCAATCCAGCTACTGATCCAATCATCAATGTATTGCCAGAACAGTTTTTTATGCATAGTTTTATTTTGTTTTTTGTTTTAATTGAACTGTTTTTTGCATTGTTCATTTTTATTGGAAAAAGAGAATTAAAAAAAGAAAAATAAAAAGGAAGGACTCACACAACGTATAGACGTTAGCAGAGTTCCTTCCTTTTTTACGATCAAGTTTCAGCTTTCATTGACTTCTTATAGATTTATATTACTGAGTTAATCGGCTCCGCTTTTCTGGTTCTTGATGCGCGAGACGACTAGCAGCAGAAGCAGCAATCGCTCCCACGATATCATCTAAAAATGTATGCACGTTTTTTCCATCATGACTGTTTAATTTTTTTAAGATGCCAGGTTTTACTTTGTCAATGTAGCCATAGTTCGTAAAGCCAATCGTTCCGTAGACATTCACGATCGATAACGCTAATATTTCATCTATCCCATACAGTCCTTCATCATCTTCAATAATATGTTGTAAAGGAGCCATCAATTTGTTTTCTTCAGCTAAGATATCCAATTGCACACCTGTGATGATCGCGTTATGCACTTCCCGTTTCGTTAAAACAGCATTGATACTTTCGATGCAATCCGCCAAAGTAAGATCAGAGATATAATCTTTTTGTAAAAACATCACTAATTCTGCAATGTCAGCTGTTTCTACGCCACGCTCTTTCAATAGATCCCGTGCTTTTTCTTCTAAAGTTTCAGTTTTTATAACCATGTGTTCCTCCTTTTTTACCATTTCCTATCAAGTTAATGGTAGCTCATTGGGATGAAAAAGTAAAAAATGATCATTTGAGATAACCCTGCCAGCTTGTACTTATATCATCTGAAAAATAGTTATTTTCTTCGCATCGTGTTGTCGTATAGACTTGTACTATGCCCAGGTTGTGCTCGATCTTTAGGATTGATGAAATGTAGCGCATTATTAACAGCAGTTGGAGCTTCACCAAAACCAGTCGCAATCAACTTTACTTTCCCATCGTAAGAGCAGATATCTCCCGCCGCATAGATACCGGGAACAGAAGTAGACATATCGGAATTTACAGCAATAGCATTTCTTGAGCTTTCGAGCCCCCACGTAGCGAGATGTTCGAGATTCGATGTAAATCCGTAATTAACAATTAAGGAATCAACCATCAAATCGATTGTTTCTTCACTTTTGACCATCTGCAAACGGATATCTGTTAATTCACCATTTTCGCCAGATAAACTCTCGATAAGATAGGGAGTCAATAGATTGACAGAAGAAGACTTTAATAGGTTCACACTATGTTCATGGCCTCTGAATTCTGAACGCCGATGGATCAAATAAACTTCACTTGCGATGGGTTCAAGCATCAAAGCCCAGTCAATTGCGGAGTCGCCGCCACCAGCAATTGCGACTTTTTTTCCTGCATATTTCATCAAATCATTTACAAAATAATCAATGCCATGGTTTTCGTAAGTGGTTGCATCAGGTAAATTCAATTTTCTAGGTTGAAAAGAGCCATTCCCCAAAGTTAAAATTGCTGCTTTAGAATAATGGATTCCTTTTGTTGTAGTAATTTCAATGATATCTTCATCCTTTGAGATTGAAAGAACTTCTTCATTTAATTGAAAGGTATGATTGAACGTTGTCAATTGCTTTTCAAGATTTCCTACCAGTTCACTCGCTTTGATTGCCGGGTACC
Source organism: Enterococcus sp. VV15 (assembly GCF_005236045.1). Taxonomy (NCBI): domain Bacteria; kingdom Bacillati; phylum Bacillota; class Bacilli; order Lactobacillales; family Enterococcaceae; genus Enterococcus; species Enterococcus sp. VV15. Next base: position 3,907 of record NZ_QPTY01000030.1, on the reverse strand, counting down.
CAGGAATGTCATAGATATATTTTTCAGGGTAAAGTGTCGATAATTGCCCTCCTAATTGAGGTAAACTATCAATAATCTTTGTTTTCGCTTGCCGCATACCTGCGTAGAAGGCTGCAAACATACCTACTGGACCAGCACCAATAATTGTAATATCGTAGATTTCCATAAAATGATTCCTCCCCATAGACACACTATAGCAGAATTTAATTGAGAATTCTTCTCCAATAGGTTAACAGTTAAAAATAAATGAATTTGAAAAAAAGCAATAAGAATTTTTCTCACTTATTGCGAGAATTGTTCGTTCAGTTAGAGATGTGATATTTACGAATACTAGTGCTTCTAGTATGATACTTGTTTCGAGGATAAGACCCGCTTATAAGCAAATAGATAAGTATCCGCATTTCAGAAAAAGATATATAATCGTTTTAAACTATGGAACCTAGTCTTTTGATTTTTCTTGTGTTTCATTTAACAGTGACTAGATAGAATATGTTATTATTGCATTTGTAGTAATAAACATTAGGAGGAAAATACTATGGCATTCCCACAATTGAATCTAGCAAATGAGAAGGGTCCAAAAGCAGTTATTAAAACAAATCGAGGAGAAATCACGGTACAATTATTTCCTGAATTAGCGCCAAAAACTGTCAAAAACTTTATCGAATTAGCTAAAAAAGGATACTATGACGGTGTAATCTTCCACCGTGTTATTCCAGACTTTATGATCCAAGGTGGCGATCCAACCGGAACAGGCATGGGTGGCGAAAGTATCTATGGTGAAAGTTTCGAGGATGAATTCAGCCGCGAGTTATTCAATCTACGTGGCGCTTTATCTATGGCAAACTCAGGACCAAATACGAACGGTAGTCAATTCTTTATCGTAAATAATGAAAATGTACCTGCAAATATGCTTGGTCAATTAGAAGGGGCAGGTTTCCCTGCTGAAATCATCGAAGCGTATAAAAAAGGTGGTACACCTTGGCTTGATTTCCGTCATACTGTTTTTGGACATGTCGTTGACGGCATGAATACAGTGGATGAAATCGCAAATGCGCAACGTGGCCTACAAGATCGACCTGTTCACGATGTTGTAATTGAAACAATTGAGATTTCAGAATAAGAATAAAAGAGCGTGGGACAAAAGTAAGAAACACTTTTGTCTCATTCTTTAAAAACGAATAAACGGTGGGAGCAGAAGCAACTCCTTCTGTCCCAACCTCTTTTTATTAGGCGAATGTTTTTTTGATTCGTTCCAATCCATCCAACAACACTTCTTTAGGGCATGCAAGATTTAAACGCATATGCGAGTGGCCAGCAGGTCCAAAAGTAATTCCAGGATTCAATACTACTTTTCCTTTTGTTACCAGTAACTGTTCTAGAGCTTGATCGTCCTCTTCATAAGCAGAAAAATCCAACCACATCAAATATGTTCCTTCAGGTATCATCACGCGTACTCCAGGCAAGTTTTCTTTGAAATAATCTTGGACTAATTCTGCATTGTTTTTTAGATAAGGGAGAAGTTTGCTTAGCCAGTCCGAACCAGTATCGTAGCTGCCTTGGTACCGATCAAGCCGAATGTATTCACCTCATGCTGCTGGTTCATCACAAGTTTCTTTTCAAACGCTGCTTTTAACGTTGGATTTTTTATAAATACCATTGAATTTTTGATCGCTGCTAAGTTAAATGTTTTTGTAGCAGAAGTGAAAACGACCAAAGAATCATTTAAAGATTCATCAATAGTAAGCATTGAAGTGAATGTATGAGGAGCAAAAACCAAATCTTGATGGATTTCATCGCTAAAAAGCAGAACATCATGTTTTAAGCAAAGAGCGGCTATTTTAGTCAGTTCTTTTCTCGTCCATACGCGACCGCCGGGGTTATGCGGATTGCAAAGGATCATTACTTTCACGTTTTCGATAATCATTTTTTCTTCCATATCTTCAAAATCCATCATAAATTTATGGTCTTTTTCTATCAATTTACTCCGTACGAGTTGTCGTTGGTTATTTTCCACAATAGATGCAAAGGGTGGATAGACGGGATCGTGGATCAAGATACGATCGCCTTCTTCAGTAAATGTCTGGATAGCAACCGCTAAACTAGCTAATACCCCACTAGTGAAGGTAATATTTTCTTTGGCTAAAGAGACATCGTGCTGCTCTTTCTCCCAATCAATCACAGCTTGATACAATTCGTCGCTGATGATTGAATACCCGAAAAGATCATGTGAAACGTACTTTTCAAATGCCTGTTTTACACTGGTAGGAGACAAAAAGTCCATGTCTGCAACCCATAATGGTAACAGATCGTTCGCATGATAAGTTTGCGCTATCGAATCCCATTTGACGCTTTCCGTATTTCTTCTTGCAATTTTTTTATCAAATTCATTCATTTGATGGCCCCCGTTTTTTGATTCTTCTCAGAACTTCTTTTTTTCTAACATTTACAGTATAATGATAATTGCGAAGAGAGGGAAGTACATGATATATAAAATTGGACAAATAATCAAAGGGAAAATAACTGGAATACAGCCTTATGGCGCATTTGTGTCTTTAGACGAAGAAACGCAAGGGCTGATCCACGTTTCAGAAGTGCAGTCAGGTTATACAAAAAGTATTCATAGCTTGTTAAAAGTCGGTCAACCAGTAACGGTTCAGATCATTGATATTGATGAATATTCAAAAAAAATCAGTTTGTCATTGCGTACATTAGAGAAAAAAAGCCCCGTGATTCCGTATCGAAGAAAGAGATATTTTACAAATAAAAACAAAAAAATTGGGTTTGCGACCATTGCAGAGCAACTTCCTGTCTGGGTAAGTGAAGCTTTGGCGGAATTAGAACAGAAAGAAAATAAGAAATAAAAAGTGTATTTTTTTCTGAAAATGTGCTAGAATTTTTACGTAAGCCATAGAACAAATTGATCGAGGTGGAAATTTTGGCAAGCAAAAGAGTCGCTGGAACAATCATGTTGCATTTGGAGGATGGATCGAAAAAGTTTTTAGTCCATTCAGTTGATGATAAACTGGAGTTTGCGTTAGCAGAACTTTCAGAGGAAAAGACTGGTTTAGCAAACATACTTAGCTTTTTGAAAGAAATTGTTCATATTGATGTTAGTAAGATTGACTTGATGGAGTTGACGAATACACATATTAACCATGAGAATATCCCATTATTTGTTTTTGAAACAGAGCAAAAGAGCCAAAGTGAGAAATTAGGCGAAGGATATCTTTGGGAAGACTCAGGTCAAATGCGTTCTGTTCTTGGAACTTACGAAGTTGAAGGCGTTCCTTTCTTTTGATGTAATAGTTGAAACTAAAGGAAACTTGAATTTATTTCAAGTTTCTTTTTTCTACTTATTTTAGGCTGGATTGGCATGAATGTTAAGTAAATTCTTATTGTTTTCTGGAAATATATCGGATAGTGCCATTGCTTTTGTGTAAAAGACGAATAATTGCTTTTTGAACCGACCATCTGGGATAAAATTAGACTAAAAATTACTATTGACGCTTGCTGTCTTACATGGTAAATTTAACAACGTTGATTTGAGAAAAATGACTTTGATTATTTTCTAAAAGAAACTTTAAAAAAAGTTCTTGACGTGTGGGTGGCCACATGATAAGATAACTAAGTCGTTTTAAAAGAACCTATTGAAAAGCTTGATCTAATCAAGAAAAACTTCAAAAAAGTTCTTGACAAATAACGAGAGATAAGTTATGATATACGAGTTGCTGAAAGATTTCTAAAAACGAAATCGAAAATAACTTTTAAGAAAATAGTTGACATTCACTTGTCACTCTGATATGATGTAAAAGTTGCTACGGCAATTCAAGTAGACCTTTGAAAACTGAACAAAGTAAGACAAACCAAATGTGTAGGGCGTCTTGATTGATTCAAGACAACAAACATT